>JBBQBU010000230.1:0-8946 GCA_038318015.1 Chloroflexota bacterium
GTCAGGCGGTGCGGAAGGTGAACATCCCGACGCCGACCGTCTTGTTGTCCACCGACAGCCGCGCCTCGACGAATGACGCCAGCCGCCCCCGCCGCAGCACCGTCGCCTCACCATGCAACAGTGCGCCGTCCGCGATCCGTAAGAACTGGTAGTGGCCGTCCACCAGCAGCGACAGCGGCACACCCAACGCCTGCGCCGCCACCAGCGCCGCCGCGCCGTACAACGCCCCACCCTGGATGTGTCCCACCCGATTCGCCAGCTCTGGGCCGTTCGTCAGGACGCCGCGCGCGTGTCCTGTCTCGGCCGGGTGCCAGCGGAAATGCAGCAGTTCCTCCGAGATCGACGTGCCGCGCTCACCGGCACGCGCGCCGGCCGCCCGCGCAGCCGCAACGGCAGCCGCCTCACGGGCGTCCAGGTCATCAGGCATCGGGACGGGCACTGGCGGCAGCGCCTCCTGCTCCCAGGGCAGCGGATTCGGCACCCAGCCTGACGGCGGCGGCAGCGGCGCAAACCAGCCCTGCGCGTACCCGACCGCCACGCCATCCGGTCCCACCAGCGAGCAACGCCCGCCCTTCTGTGCCCCGTCCACCGGCACTGCCTCGCCCAGCCCCAGCACCGGCCCCATCACCGGCGCAATTGGATGCTGGATCGAGAGCGTCGCCGTCGCCATCCGCGCCCCGACCCCGACGTGCGACCGTATAGCCGAGCCTATCGCCAGGTCGGCCAGGGTCGCCAGCGCCACCGCCGACACGCCCGGTGCCCCGATGCCCGGCGGCTCGCCATCGACGGACAGGCGCGTAGACCCGAGCGGCGCGGGCCGCCCGCCCATGCCGATGAAGTTGCCGTAGAAGTGGAGGCCCAGCGTGCGGGTCCGGCCGACAGCCAGCAGCGCTCGATCAAGGATCGGATCGGCTGACGCAACACCATCAGGCGCCGAGGCCATCGAACGTGGGGGTAGCGAGTCGTCATCGTGGTCGTCAGTCATGGCGCCCGCAGTGTAGCGCACATGCAGCAGGCTGCTCGATTGGATGCGTGGCGGCCGGCACACTGGCAGGCGACAGGCGACCGACGGATTACGGCAGCGGTCCCGACCCGCTCGCTACACTGCAACCATGCTGACACTGAGCGTCCTCGACCAATCACCCATCCGCAGCGGCCAGACGCCTGCCGACGCCATCCGTGAGACGCTGGCCCTGGCAGAAGCCGTCGACCGGCTCGGCTACCGCCGCTATTGGCTGGCGGAGCACCACTCCAGCGATGGGCTGGCCGGCTCGTCCCCCGAGATCCTCATCGGGCAGGTGGCGGCGCGCACCCAGCAGATCCGCGTCGGCTCCGGCGGCGTGATGCTCTCGCACTACAGCGCGCTGAAGGTGGCCGAGAACTTCCGGCTGCTTGAAACGCTGTTCCCCGGACGCATCGACCTCGGCATCGGGCGCGCGCCCGGCAGCGACCGCCAGACGGCGCGCGCACTCGCCCACGGTCCCGGCGCGCTCGGCATCGACCAGTTCCCGGCCCAGATCCGCGACATGATCGGCTGGCTGCACAATCAGATGGACCCCGCCCACCCGTTCGCCGGCGTCCGCGCGATGCCGGTCGGGCCGACCGCGCCCGAGGTCTGGCTGCTCGGATCATCAGCCGACAGCGCCACCTACGCTGCCCATTTTGGCACGGCGTTCTCGTTCGCGCACTTCATCAATGCGAACGGCGGCGACGAGATCACGCGGATGTATCGCGACTACTTTCGGCCGTCCGAGTGGCTGACGGAGCCGGCCGTCAGCGTCGGTGTGTTCGTCATCTGCGCCGACACTGAGGAGGAGGCCCAGCGCCTGAGCCTGAGCCGCGACCTCTCGATAGCGCGGCGGTACACCGGCGGCGGTGGCCCGTACCCAACCGTCGCCGAAGCACAGATGCACCTCTGGACGCCCCACCAACTTGCCATCGCCGAGGAGGCCCGCAAGCGCGCCGTCGTCGGCACGCCCGCCCAGGTCCGCGAGCAGTTGGCGGCTCTGGCCGCCCTGTACGAGGCCGAAGAACTGGTCGTCGTGACGATTACCGAAGACGCACAATCGCGGCTGCACTCGTATGAGTTGTTGGCCGAGGCGTTCGCGCTGCCCCGCCCGGAGCCTGCCCCCGCAACGGCCTAACGTTGGACACCGGGGGCGCGCGAGTCGCCCCCGCCACCCGCGCCGCTCACACAAAATGCGGCAGCACCTTGTCCGCGAACAGTTTCAGGTCGTCGGTTTCGGGGAACCCGGCGAACGACAGTTGCACCATGTCGAAGCCCAGCGCCTGGATCTGCTCCAGATGATCGCGGAACTCTGACGGGTCGCCGGCAAACGCCGGGTTCTCGCCCTCCAGCTTCGCGCCGGCCCGATTGCGCGCCGCCGCCCGGTCCTTGTCGAGGAACACCGTCAGCGGGGCCGCCTTCTTGATCTCCGACGGGTCGCGACCGAAGCTCGCGCAATGTTCGGCCAGGACCGCCAGCTTCCGGGCCTGCACCTCCGGCCGCCGCGCGTACGACAGCCACCAGTCGGCGTGTTCGGCGACCACCCGCAGCATGTACTTCTCGCCGTCGCCGGCCAGCATCAGCGGCGGCAGCGGATCGGGGCGCGGCTCGCAGTAGGCGTCCTTCACCGAGTAATGCTTGCCCGTGTAGGTGGCCGGCACCTGCGTCCAGAGCGCCTTCATCACCCGCACCGCGTCGTCTAGCTGCTCGATGCGGACGCGGGCGGATGGATACTCGTAGCCGTAGGCGTGGTACTCCTCCTCGGACCAGCCCGCGCCGTACCCGAAGATGAACCGCCCGCTGCTCAGGTACTGGATGCTGGCGACCATCTTCGCCAGGAACGGCGGGTGCCGGTACGAGTTGCCCATCACGCAGGTGCCGAGCAGCGGCCCAGGGTAGCGCGCCGCCACCCACATCAGCACGCTCCAGCACTCCAGCCGGAAGCGGTCGCCCGTCATGTGGTGGTCCGAGATCCAGAGCGACGAGAAGCTCTGCGTCGCCACGTCCAGAACGCCCTGCAAGTCTTTGGTGAACGTGCTCGGGTTGATCTGCTCCAGCAGGCGGTCGCCGGTCGGCGGGTTGTAGCCGAACTGGAGGCGGGAGGTCGTCGTCATCGAAACTCCTTGTGTGCCGGTCGTTCAGGAAACGGAGTAGCCGTGCGATGGTCACTCAGGCAAAGTGCGGCAACACCTCGTCAACCAGCAGTTTTAGGTCGGCAGTGTCCGGGAAACCGGCCATCAGGAACAGCACCTTGTCGAAGCCAGCAGCCTTCAACTGGGCGATGTAGTCGCGTAGTTCGGCCGGGTCGCCCGCGAAATCCGGGTGCTCCTTATCGAGATTCTTGCCAGCCCGGTTCTTCGCCGCCGCCCGGTCCCGATCCAGAAACACGCGGATCGGCACGCACTTCTTGATCTCTGACATGTCGCGGCCCACGTCCTTACAGTGCTGCGCCAGGACGGACAGCTTGTGTTCCAGGACCTCGGGGCGTCGGAACAGCGACAGCCACCAGTCGGCGTGTTCGGCCACGACGCGGAGCATGTACTTCTCGCCGTCTCCGCCCAGCATCAGCGGCGGAATCGGGTCCGGGCGCGGCTCGCAGTACGCATCCGCCACCTCGTAGTGGGTGCCCTTATAGGTTGCTGGCGACTGTGTCCACAGCGCCTTCATGACCCTGATCGCGTCGTCCAACTCCTCAATGCGTTTGCGAGCCGACGGGTACGGGTAGCCGTAGGCGTCGTACTCGGGCTTGTCCCAGCCGGCTCCGTACCCAAAGATGTAGCGGCCTTCGCTGAGGAACTGCAACGTTGCCACCATCTTCGCCAGCAGCGGCGGGTACCGAAACGACTGCGCCAGCACGAACGTCCCGAGCATCGGCGTCGGGTAGCGCGCGGCGATCCAGGTCAGCACCGTCCACGCTTCGAGCCGGAACCGCTCGGCATTCATCAGATGGTCGCCCAGCCAGATCGAATTGACGTTTGGGGCCATCACGTCCAGGACGCCCTGCAAGTCCGTTGTGAACGTGCGCGGGTTGACCGTTTCAAGGCCGCGCTGGGCGGCCGGGGGGTTGTAGCCAAACAAGAGCTTCGGGCTGGCCGACATCGGGCCTCCTTCGCGTCGCATGGTCAATGTGTCATCGGGGATTCAAGCCCGCGCGCGGCCCAATGTCAAGGTGGGAACAGTTCGGCACGGCCTGGGAACCGTTCTGGAACGTGCGGCGTCAGTTGGAGCAGACGATTCGCCCGCCCGCAGGTTCGCGGGACTCTCGCAACGGAGGCGCACAGATGCGACGCCGGCGCATGTTCCTCGCCACCCTCTCCATTGTGGCCCTGACAGCCGTCATCGGGGCGGCGTGCAGCGCCTCCGGGTCCGCCCCGGCCTCACAACCCACCGACGCGATGTCTTCGACGCGTGCCAATGAAGCACCGAAGCCAGCCGAGGCCGCGAAGCCCGCCAGCGCCCCGACATCAGTGCCCAAGCCGGCTGCGACCACCGTCGTCGCCAGCCGCCCGGCGGCAGACTCCGAGGCCGCGCGCTCAACGACGGCCGCCGGTGCCGGTGTGGCAGCGCCCGCCGCACAAGCCGCTGCTGCTCCCGCCAGGCCCGCCGCACCGCCAGCCCAGCAGGCACCGGGCGCTATCGTGCCGCCGCAACCGCAGCCCGCCCCCACCGCATCCAAGCCGGCCGAACCGGCGGCCGTGGTGCCGGCCCAGGCCGGTCGCAAGGTCATCTACACCACCGACCTTGCCATCCTCGTGACCAGCCCGAGCCAACTGGTGGGCACGCTGGGCGATGTTGCGACGCAGGCCGGCGGCTACGTGGCCGGCGTCGAGAACAAGGATGAGAACGGCATTCCCGTCACCATCATTCGCCTGAAGCTGCCGCCGGAGCGATACGAGGCGACCATGCGCCAGATTCGGAGCCTGGCGGTTGAGGTGACGAACGAGAAGGCGACGACCCAGGACGTGACCGAGGAGTTCAGCGATGTGCAGACGCAACTTGCGGCACTGGAGGCTAGCCACGCGCAGTTGCTGGAGCTGCTGAAGCGGGCGCAGAACATCGAGGAGATCCTGAAGATTCAGGAGAAGGTCGCCCAGACCAAGACGCAGATTGACCGCCTGAAGGGGCGCGAGACGTTCTTGCAGCGCAGCGCTGAGTTCGCAACCGTGACCGTCGCCGCTCGCCCCGCCGAAGATGTCCTGGCGCGGACCTACAGCATCACGCGCACGTCGTTGCGGCGGGCCGAGGCCCAGCGCGCCCAGACCGTCACCGCGATTCAACGCGCCCGCACGCCGGAAGAGGAGACGACGCTCCGTGACCGCCTCGGCGAAATCACGCTGGAGATCGGCCGGCTCACGGCCCGCCTCGCGGATGTTGAGGGCAAGGCGAAGGCTGCAAGCATCACCCTGCCAGCACCGGCCCAGGACGACCCGACCGTTGCAGCCGCGACTGACCAGGACATCGTGAAGGAGTATCTGCGGCTGATCGGCGAGCGCCGCGCCGCCGAGGCCAGCCGCGACCGCCTGACCCGCGAGCAGCGATCGCAGCCATCACCGGAGTTGAGCGCACAGTTGCAGCAGGCGCTCGTGCAGGTTGCCACGCTGGACACGCAGGTCAAGGCACTGGAGGAGCGCGCCCGCCGTGGCAGCATCGCCCTGCCGAGCCTGTCCAGCGAGCAGATCGCGGCGCTGGCCGGGCTGCCGCAGGAGCCGTGGTGGTCCCGCCTTGACGCAAGCTGGACGGTAGCCGGCATCCTGGCCGCCGTGATTGTGGCGGGCACCGCGTTACTGGTCAGCCGGCGACTGCGCCGGCCCCCGGTGGGGCCGGTCGGACCAGTTGGCCCCGTTGGCCCGGCCGAGCCAGTACCATCCCCGGCAGCCTGAGCCATCCCAGGGGCGTGAACGACTGCCGTCCACTTCCATCTCAGCCTAAGCAGCGAGCTTGCGAGCGCAGCGCAGGATCTCCCGTGCTCGCTCGTCTGATGTGGGAGATCCGTCGCTGCGCTCAGGCAGACATGGCGCTTGGCCCGCGCTGTTTAGGGTGGCGTGGACGGCAAGTAGTCGAGCGACTAGCGAAGCGCCCCGCCCCTGCTCGTCAGGGATGGGGCGCTTTCGTCCTCTCGTGAAGAACGTGTGAGCAGCCGTAGTGCATGGGTCGCCATGCACTGCCACAGCCCCGGCGGCCGCGTTAGGCGCGCAGGCCCAGCCGTGTCAGTTCGTCGTAGTACTCTTCGCTGGCGACCGCGATGGCCTCAATGGAGGCGACGAGTTCAGCCTGGTCAAGGTCAGACGCAAGCTGCTCGTCCAGCAGAATGACATCGCCCTCCTCATCGACGGCGAACTTGCAGCTATTCAAGCTCCAATTCAGTTCCAGCAGCCGCCTGTGCATAGCTGCCTCGTTCTCGGTGGGGTTCCGCCCGACGATATGTGAGATGACGACCCATTCGTCGGTGACAATGACGCTCACGCCTAGATGCTCGCGA
Organism: Chloroflexota bacterium; assembly: GCA_038318015.1. Classification (GTDB taxonomy): domain Bacteria; phylum Chloroflexota; class UBA6077; order UBA6077; family JACCZL01; genus JADZEM01. Next base: position 6,486 of record JBBQBU010000230.1, read on the forward strand.
ACACTCGTCTCGAACTCCAGCGTGAACGTGTTCGGATCGTCCTCTTCGACGGAGTACCCCCAAGACGAAGCATCCAGCATCCCTCGGACCCGCGCCGTGGTCTCCGTAACGTCGGCCATCGCCTGCTCCCTCTCTGAATCGACCAATAGTGATGTGCTCAGGGGATTCTAGGCGACTGGCGTCAGCCGGCCAAACCGATTTCGACAAAAGACCGTATCTTCTGGTCCTGGGACGATGCAGCGAGCCTATACTGGCCCGCGCGAGGCCGTCGGGGCGGATGGCAGGCGTTGGGAGTACGATGCGCGTGAGCAACCCTTTTATGGCGGCCCTGCCCAGTCGGACGGTGCTCGTGGTCGAGGACGACCCGGCGATTGGCCACATGCTCACGACGCTGTTGGCTGTTGAAGGGTACCGCCCGATCCTGATTGTTGATGGCCTTGAGGGGCTTGCTGCGGCCCAGTTGCTCCACCCCGCCCTCATTACGCTGGATCTCTCGTTGCCCGGCCTGGATGGCCTCAAGTTCCTGGACCGCCTGGACCAGCCGGATGAGCCGCGCATTCCCGTCATCATCGTGTCGGCGTACACAGATCAGCTGACGGTTGACCACCGCGCCCGAGTGTCTGCTATCGTGACCAAACCGTTCGAGATCGAGACCCTACTCGGCTGTATCAGCGCGGCCCTCGGCACGAACTGACTCACGGCGATGCGCGGGACAGTGCGTCTGCACCAGCGCGGATGCGCCCAGGCGTCCCGTGCGTACGTGGGCAGGAGACGAGGTCGGGGCCGCCAGGAGCGTGTGCAGTGCAAAAGATCGACGTCACCATAGCGAAGCTCAGGCTGCTGCTGGCCGACATCAGCGCAAAAGAGCAGCAGCACACCGCGATGCTGCGGCAGTTTCGCGAGCAGCAGCGCCGGGCTGTCGAGTACGGCATCTACGGCGACAACTCGCTTGAGGGCACGCTCGGGCTGATGGACGAGATCAGGCAGCGCATGACTGCCACCGAGGCGACGCTCGGCGACCTGGGGCTGATCCGCTCGCGCGCCGAACGCGAGCTTGAATCGCTCCAGCTCACGCGCCGCATCGAAGCCGCCCGCACCGAGCTACAGACGCTCCTGACCCGCCAGCGCGAGCTTGAGGATGGCAACGACGACCGCTCCGAGCGCACCGAGCTAGCCGGGCAGATTCGGGAGCTACAGCAGCAGATCAACGAAGCCAGTGAGCACGCTGCCCGGACGATCTCCCGACGCTAACGGGCAGTCTTGTGATGGGCGGCACCGCGCGCCCCGGTGTTCGCGCCTCTTCTATCGTCAGGGCTGTGCGCCGCACCATCATGGCACCGCCTGCCTTTCGCATGGTGACATCTGATTCAAGACGTGTGGTTCACCCCACGGCGCATGGTGTCGCCCCTTACAAGGCTGCCACCGTCCGCTGAATCAACCCGAATCGGGGGGTTACAGACGGCCGGCAGTCGGCTACACTGATGCTGCCTGGGTCGATGCTGGATGTCATCGGAATCGTCGTCATGCCGTACTGACGTGACGTGCGAAATGTCGTCAGAAATGCAGACGAAACCGCGCGACTCCTCTACGCTGGCCAGGACGTTGATTTCGTGAGAAGGGGGCGATTGATGCTACTAGACCGAATGATGCGGGCGGCCCGGCTCGACGCGAACCTGTTTGAAGAGGTCGAGGCGGACCTGAGCGCGACCAGTCAAGCAGCGACCGTCGTGGGGATCGTGGCGCTGTGTGGCGGCCTCGGGAATGCCATCGCCATCGCGATGGGCGGCAGCGTCGGCATGGCTGTCGGCGCGTTCATCGGCCAAATTGTCTTTGCGTTCATTGGGTGGGTCGCCTGGTCGTACATCACCTATTGGATCGGGACCAGCATGTTCAAGGGTCAGGCGACCCCCGGCGAACTGCTGCGGGCCGTTGGCTTCGCGCAGACCCCGGGCGTCCTGAATATCCTGGCCTTTGTCCCGATCCTCGGTGGACTTGTCGGCTTTGCAGCCGGCATCTGGGCACTCGTCGCGGGTGTCATTGCCATCCGGCAGGCGCTTGACATCACGACCGGGCAGGCCGTCATCACCGCCATAATTGGCGCCATCCCTATGATCCTGCTGGCGTGCCTCTCCGGAGTTATCTTCGGCGGCGGCGCGGCGCTCATGGGTGCAGCCGGCCGCTAACGCTCGTCTGCTAGAGGCTGTGAAGAGACGCGGGGATGCGGGTGCATCCCCGCGTCTTTGTGTTCCGGCGTTGTAGTAGGCACATATCAGCGTCGCTGGCGTCGCGGTGCCGTGAGCACGGGTGACGGGGGGAGAGCAGATGCAGCAGGGATACGCGGGCGGGGCGGCCTGTTTCAACTGCGGCCGTTACTGGGGGGAAGGAACCACCTGCCAGTTCTGCGGGCAACTGTACGGCCTACCAGCCGGCATCGTCATCAGTTCGGCCGGCAAGCGTTGCG
>JBBQBU010000231.1:0-8938 GCA_038318015.1 Chloroflexota bacterium
TCCGCCGCCGGACTTGTCGTCGTCATCGTCGCCGCCGCCGGAGTTGTCGTCGTCTTCGTCGCCGCCGCCGGAGTTGTCGTCGTCATCGTCGCCGCCGCCGGAATTGTCGTCATCGTCGTCGCCGCCGCCGGAATTGTCGTCATCGTCGTCGTCACCACCGGAGTTGTCGTCGGCGGCGGAAGCGACGGACGGCGAGAAGCGACCGGTCAATTGGGCGACGGCGTCGGGTGCGCTGGGCGATCCGCCCACACCGACCTGCATTTGTGCCAGCGCGAAGAGGACGGCGACGACAAGCGCTGCGATCAGTCGAAGACTCATAGGGGCTCCTTGGTGTTCCAGGTCACGTCTAGAAAGAAGGCCCACAGGCTGCACATCGGTGCCGACTTGCCTTCTCTGAGTGCGGTTCTCGTGCGCAGTTCTGGATATGCTCTGGGGAATCTGGCGCGGGGTCGCCCCCGGTGGGCGACCCCGCCAGCTTCCACTACAGCACGCGACTCGTTCGGCGTGCCTGCCAGTCCAAATCTTGGGATGACGCAGATCACTATCTGATGCGCTTGTCGGGTTAACGAAAGTCTAGCGGAGTGGTCGCGGACTTCATGGTCTTGTCATCCGGACCGGCGCACCATCTCACATGGGCATTGAGATAAACATGGCCCTTCTGGTAGCGCGGCCGGGGTGCCGGGCGCTACGGCGTCTAGCGGCTGTAGAAGGGCCGCCGGACGGGCCAGGATGGGCCGCAACGCCCCCACCGGCGGCGGGGGATAGAGACGAGACTGTGATGGCCGCGGCGTTTCCGCCCGTCTCCGGGTCTCCAGCAGGGTGGTGGTCCCGGTTTCGGCGTTGGGATACCATTCGTGGTTGAGTCCACGAGGGGGAGAGCAACGCGGCTTCTCGGCGGTTGCCGCGCTGTGGCCGATGGTGTCCTTTGCGCGATGGTCAGCGCTTGATGCGCTGCACGATGCCCATTTCCGGCGACTTTGGCTGGCTGGCCTCTGCGTGAACGTCGGGCGCTGGCTCGATTTTCTGGTGCTGGGCTGGCTGGTTCTAGAGATCACCGGTTCGCCGTTTATGGTCGGGCTGGCGGCCTTCTGCCGCTTCGCCCCGATGATCGTGCTGGGGCTGTTCGCCGGGCTGCTCATCGACCGGGTGCCGCGCGGCAAGCTGCTGGTCGGCGTGCAGGTCGTCAACCTGGGCATCACCGTCTTGCTGGCACTGCTGTTCGCCACCGGGTACGGCGGCCTCTGGACGTTGATCGGGTTGGAAACGGTGCTCGGCATCGCCTGGGCCATCGACTTCCCGACGCGCCGCACGACGCTCTTTACGCTGGTCGGGCCGGGGCGGGTCACGAATGCGGTGTCGCTCGAGAGTGTCTCGATGCAAGGCACGAAGATCATTGGCCCGGTGGTCGGCGGCGTGCTGCTAGCGCGCCTCGGTCCGGTCGCCTGCTACGTGGTGTTGGCGATACTCTACGCTGGCGCGCTGCTGCTCACGCTCGCGCTGGCCCGACAGGCAAAACTGCCGGCCACACCGCGCTCCAGCGAGTCGATTGTTGGCGGGCTGATGGCGGGTTTTCAGGAGGCCCGCTGGCAACCGGCCATCTTCGGGGTGCTAGTCATCACGGTCGTGATGAACGGGCTGGTGTTCCCCTACCAGCAAATCATGCCGGTGTTCGCGCGGGACATCCTGCACGTCGGGCCGGAGGCGCTGGGCCTGCTGATCGCGGTGGGTGGCCTGGGGACGCTCATCGGCGCGCTGTGGACGGCCGGGCGGCGCAACTTCACGGCCCACCGGCAAGTGTTCGTGGGCGGCTCGATGCTGGCGGGCTGCATGGTGGTGGTGCAGTCATTCTCGGACAACTACTGGCTCGCCATGCTGATTCAGTTTGCCATCGGGATCGCGGACGCCGGCTTCGGCACGATGCAGAGCACCATCGTACTGCTGGCCGCCCATGAGCGAGCGCGCAGCCGAGTGCTAGGTATTCTGTCAGTCTGCATCGGGACGAACCCGCTGGGGGCGCTCGGCGTGGCGACCCTCACGACCTACGTGGGCGCGCCGGCGGCGTTCGGCTCGGCGGCGGCGCTGGCGCTGCTGCTGATGGCTCCATTCGTCGTTCGGCTGCTGGCCGAGGGCAGCGGGCCGCTCCGTGTCACGCGCGACGAGCACCCACCGAAGCAGCATCCCCAGCCCGCCTGAGCCGTCGCCATACTGGGGACGCAGCCGAGCCGTTCTCACGAACGGTAGATGTCGCGGCGGTCCCCGATGTTCAACACAAAAATCGCTGGCTCACCTGACGCCGGATCTATCCCAAACGAGAAGACGACGCGCCAGTCACCAACCCGCAGACGGTACTGGCCACGTCGTCCGGCCAGCTTACGCACATCACCGGTCCCATTCGCAGCATACTCGCGCACCTGGGATCGAATGGCCGTTGCACGGGGAGGGGCGCGCCGCAGTAGATCCGCTAACGTGCGCCCCGCCTCGCGGGACCAGACAACGCGACGCGGCTGCCACTCCACGCGGCGCTAGCCCGCTTGCTGCGAGAACAGCGTGTCCAGATCATCGTCCGTGAGGTACTCGCCGCGCGCAATCTGCCGCTGCGCCAGGTCTATGGCGGATTCTGTGTCCTCGGTCAGCGGCTCATCGTCGATAGGGGCCAGCAACGCGGCGCGAAGCGCTGGGTCGGCCCCAGCAACGATCTCTAACAACCGCTCGACGCGTGCAAGGTCGCCGTCGGGCAGCGCATCAACGAGCACGTGCAGTCGGTCACGCGGCGGCAGCGTCTGCATGGCAATCCTCCCGGCAACCCATCCCGGAGATCGTAAAGTATCTGTACGCCACTCGTCACGCGCGACGAGCCACAGCAGCAGCGCCCCCAGCCCGCCTGACCCGCCAGTGAGCCCGTTCCATATGGCCGACGCACGGCAGCATCGCCCGAGAGATCAGGAGGATCGCCCCGCGTGGCCTGGCTTGCCATCGACCCGCGCTACCTGCGCCAGCCACGCCCTGATGGCGACACGGGTGCTGTCGGCGGCACGCTGGCCTACGTCAGCCACGGCGAACGCGACGCGGGCCACATCGTCCTGCACCTGGACGGGCGCGGACGCCTGGAACGCTTCGAACTGGTCTACGCGCGCTTCCTGAGCAGCCACGAGCTGGTGGCCGAGTGGGACCGTGCAACCGGCCTGCGCGTGGGCGAGATTGACGGCGGCGTCGGCTCAGATACCGACGCGCCGCGCACCGGCGGCGGCCGAGCCAGCGGGCCGCGCCCACACGGTAGCCCGCTGGTGCGCCGCTACCGGCACCCGTCAGCCGCCGACATCAGGATGCTGCTGGCCTACGTGGAGCGGAACGCCGACGCGCTGGACGGGCAGCACCGCGCGACTGTCCTGGACGCACTCCGCAACGGCCTGCCCGCAGCCCCCGACAACGCCGCACCTTGACGCAACCATCGTCGCCACCGCAGCCTCGCCCGACCCACAGTCCAGGAGGGCAGCCAGCTATGAGACGCGATGTTGACGAAACTCGGGTCTGGTTGACGTAGGCGCTGGTACACTTGTCGGCAGGAACCGACTGGTGATGGCGATCTTCACGCGACTACTGGCGTTCGTGCTCGCACTCGTCGTCCTGGCCGGCCAGCCCGCTGCTGTGAGCGCCGCAGAGCGTTCCCAGCAGGAGCAGCGTACAGGGCCGCTCGTCGTGCGCTATGTCGGTGCTGACGACCCCGCCAGTCAGGCCGAGTTTGTGTGGTATGCCGCCGCTGTGGAGCAAGCGTATCGCGATGTTCAGGATGTCTTTGGCAGCGCCCTCCAGCAGACCGGCACCCCCGAACGCACCGAGATCGTCGTCACGCTCTACGGCGACGACGCGGCGTATCGGCGCGCCAACCCGGTGGCTGGCCGCGAAGAGGGCGTGCTCGGGCACGCCCAGCCGGCTGAGGGCATCATCGGCATGGCGGTGGCCCGCCTGCGCGACAAGAGCGAATCGTTCCGCCGCGACGCCATCCGCCACGAGCTTACGCACATCGTGTTAGGCGACCTCTCCAGGCAGCGGCTACCCATCGGGTTCCAGGAGGGCATCGCGCAGTATCTGGAACGCGACCTTGACCAGCGGCAGCGCTTCGCCACGGCCGTGCGGCGCGGCCGGGACGCCGGACAGTTGCTCAAAATACAAGACCTCAACCGGCAACGGCCGTTCCTGGCAGCGGCCAGCCTCGCCTATCCTCAGAGCTACACGTTCACGGTGTTCCTGGCCGAGCGGTACGGCTTCGGCAAGGTCATCCAACTCGTGACGGCCACCCGCGACGCCGAGACGCTCGACGCCGCCGTGCGGACCGTCTTTGAACGCCCGCTGGCCGACCTGGAAGCCGAGTGGCTCGACTTCCTGCCAGCATTCCTTGATACCGGCTGGGCGCGCAACGACCTGGATCTGTGGGATCTCGCGGAGCCGCGCCGCCTGCTTGGTGACGGCAAGTACGCCGAGGCCCGCGACCTCTACGGCCGCGCCGAAGCCCTGTTTACCAGCGTCGGGCGGACGGACCGCGTTGCCGAGGCTGCCACAGAGCGGCAGCGCGCCGTCGTCGCGCTGGAGGCCGCCGACCTGTCACAGCGCGGCATGGCCGCCCTCGTGGGCACCGACTACGCTGCTGCCGCCGAGCTACTGGCCGGTGCCCGGCAGCGTTGGCAGGCGGCCGGCGACACCCGCCGCGCAGAACTGAGCCTGCTGGGGCTGACCCAGGCCCAGGACGGCCAGGCTGCCGTCACCCAACTGGCCGACGCCCGCGCGCAGCTTGACGGCTGGCACTTTCAGGTAGCAGACGACCGGGCCTATGAGGCCGGGCAAACGCTCGCAGAGCTTGGCGACGGACCACGGACCGAGGAGGCCCGACAGATCATGCGGGACGCGCAGGACCTTCGCACGCGGCTGGGGATAGCGGCGGCAGGCGGCGGTGTGGCAGGTGTCGGGGTACTGGGCGCGGGCTGGCTGGTCGGCCGGCGGCGGCGGCGCGCGCACCCGGCAGCCCCCGCCCCCGGTTCCCCGGGCGCACCCGGCGTGGCCGTCATGGAACGGGACTGGTCGCTATGAGCGTCGCACCGGCACCCGCCCCAGAATCGACGCAAGACCCGCGCGCCGTCTTCACTGCGGAGATCGGCTCACTCCGGCAGCGTATCTGGCTAGAGCGCGCCGGCGTCCTGGTCACGCGCGCCATGATGCTCGGCTTCCTGCTCACGTTCGGGCTGGCCGTGGGCTGCTGGTACATCAGCTACCCGGTGCCGCCGCTCTGGTACGCCGGGCCGCTCCTCATGCCGTTGGCCCTGGCCGCGCTGGCGTCGATGTTCTTCTACCCGTCGCCCACCAACGCCGCGCTGATCGTCGATCACCGGATGGGGCTGGCCGAGCAGTTAGCGACAGCCGTCGAGGTGGTCAACGAGGACACGGACGAGCCGGTGGCATGGATGCAGGTAGCAGCCGCGAACGAGGCCGCCGGCTGGGCACAGGAGAACTGGCGAGGCGGGCCGCGCCTGGGCCGCGACGTCGCGCTGACGGCGGTGTTCGGGTTCCTGGCGGCGGCGGCGCTGCTGCTGACCGGCCCGGAGGGGCGCAACCTGTTCCCGCGCTCGCCCGTCCCTGCGCCGACGGCTCAGGATGAGGCGAAGCCCGTCGCCAGCCCGCCAGCAGCAGCACAGAAGCCGGAGCAGCCGCGTGCCGTGCCGTCGCCGGCCGCCCAGCCGAACGGGCGTACGGCCGGCGTGCAGCGCGCCGTCGGGGACATCCGGCGGTCCCGCGAGGCCGGCAGCCTGGATGCAGGCGAGGCGTCGCGGCGGCTGGGGCAGGCCGAGGCCGAACTGAGCCGCCAGACGCAACAGTCCCGCTCGGACCAGCAGTCGCTGGACCGGCTGGGGCAGGCGCTTGACCAGATTTCGGCCGGGCACGAGGCCGCCGAGGCGCTCCGGCGCGGCGACTACGAGCAGGCCGCGCGCGAGATCGCCGAGCTTGGCACCGAGTCCGACCAGTTGTCGCAAGAGGCGAAGAACCAGCTTGCCCAGGCCATGCGGCAGGCAGCCGGAGACTCGGCCAACTCGCCGGAGTTGGCGCAGGCTGAGCGCCGCGCCGCCGACGCGCTGGCTGGCCGTGACTACGAGGCCGCGCGGCAGGCGATGTCCGACCTTGCGGATCAGGTGACGACGCGCAGCCGGAACGTCATCCCGCAGTCGGAGCTTGGGCGATCCTGGGACCAGTTGAACCAGGAGCGCCGCGCCCAGGGCCAGCCGGACAGCCCCGGCAGCGCGCGCAGCCAGGAAGGGCAGAATCGGCAGCAGGGCCGACAGCCGGGCCAGGGTCAACAGGGGCAGCAGGGCCAGGGACAAGGCCAGGGGCAGGCAAACCAGCCGCAGGAGGGCCAGGGCATTGGCACGGCCCCCTCGAACGGCGGCCCGCCGGGCCAGCAGCAGGCCGACGACCCCGCGCCGCGCCTGGAGGAACAGGGCAAGCCTGTCGAGGTGGAACTGAAGCCGGGCCAGCGGCCCGGCACGCGGCCCGGCGACGCCGACAAGCCCGACGACAAGCCGCTGGACGAGGCCGGCTCGATTACGGCCAACTCGACTGGCACGGCCGGACAGGTGACGACGACCGCCCCGCCAGAGATCAACTTTGTGCCGAGCGGCCGGCGCGACATCGTGCGCGAGTACTTCCGTGGCCCCGGTGAAAACCGTGCCCCGTAAACGAGGAACCCGAGGAGAACGTTGTTGGCTGCTGAACGAGGAGGGTCGGTGAGCGAGGCACCGCGCGAGGTTGCCGATTTGCGGGAGACGGCCCGCCTGATCGAGCGTGAAGTCGGCAGGGTCATCGTCGGGCAGGAGACCGTCGTGCGCGGCGTGGTCATCGCGCTGCTGGCGGGCGGCCATGTGCTGCTGGAGGGCGTCCCCGGCCTGGGCAAGACGATGTTGGTGCGGACGTTGGCCGACGCGCTGCAGTTGCAGTACAGCCGCATCCAGTTCACGCCCGACCTGATGCCGTCCGACATCTCCGGCACGAACATCCTGCTGGAGGATGCCCACGGCAACAGGCAATTCACGTTCCAGTCTGGCCCGATCTTCGCGAATCTGGTGCTGGCCGACGAGATCAACCGGGCCACGCCGAAGACGCAGGCCGCGCTGCTCGAAGCGATGCAGGAAGGCACCGTCTCGGTCGCCACGACGGTCCACAAGCTGCCGAAGCCGTTCTTCGTGCTGGCGACGCAGAACCCCATCGAGATGGAAGGCACCTACCCCTTGCCCGAGGCCGAGCTAGACCGTTTCTTCTTTAAGCTGAACGTCGGGTTCCCGACACGCGAGCAGTTGCTGGAGATCGTGCGGCGCACGACCAGCGCGACCACCGAGACGGTGCAGCGCGTCGCGGACGGCCGCACGCTCCAGGCGATGCAAGCGCTCGGGCGGCAGGTGCCCATCGCCAGCCACGTCGCGGATTACGCCGTGCGGCTCGTGATGGCGACGCACCCGCAAGGCGAGGGCGCACCCGAAGTAACGAATCGCTTCGTGCGGTACGGGGCCAGCCCACGCGCGGCCCAGGCCATCGTCCTGGCTGCCAAGATCCTGGCGCTGCTGAACGGCCGCCTGAACGTCTCGTTTGAGGACGTGCGGCGGGTCGCGCCGCCGGCCCTGCGGCACCGCGTCCTGGTCAACTTCGAGGCCGAGTCGAAGAACGTCACGTCAGACACGCTGATCCGCCAGATCATCCAGGCTGTGCCGGAAGGGGGCTGACGGTGGCCTGGCCGCGCTGGCTCGGAGGACGGGGCCGCCCACGCGGCGGCGGGACGGCAACGGCATCTAGGACCACCGCGCCGCTGCTAGACGAGGGGCTGTTGCGCCGCCTGGAGCGGATGACGCTGATGCCGCGCAAGCCCGTGGCCGGCGGCCTCGGCGGCGAGCATCGGAGCAGCGCGCGGGCGTCGTCGATGGACTTCGCGGACTACCGCCAGTACGTTGCGGGAGACGACTTTCGGCGCATCGACTGGAACGCGTACGGCCGGACCGGCAACCTGTACGTCAAGCTGACCGAGGCCCGCGAGCAACTGCCGCTGCATATCCTGGTGGACGCCAGCAGTTCGATGGCCTGGGGCGAGCCGCAGAAGTTGCGCTACGCCAGTCAGCTTGCGGCGGCACTGGGGTACGTCGGGCTGGCGCGCTTCGACCGCCTGACCGTGACGGCGCTGGGCCAGGAGGCACACCAGTCGTCGCCGCTGCGGGGGCGCGGGCGACTGGGGCACCTGCTCGCCTTCCTGGGCAACCTGCAACCGGGCGGCGCGCTCGACCTGGCGGCCGGCCTGGTCGCGTACCGGGTGGACCGGCGGGCGGGTGGCCTCGCCATCCTGATCTCTGACCTGCTGTCGCCAGACGGCTACGAGGCCGGCCTTGACGCGCTGCTCCAGGCTGGCCTGGATGTGATCGTGTTGCAGATCCTCAGCCCGCAAGAGTTGGAGCCGGCCCAGGGCGGCGATGTGGAACTGGTGGACGCGGAGACCGGCGAGATCGTCGAGGTGAGCCTGACGCCGCGCATGATTGGCATCTACCGCGAGCGCCTGGATCGCTGGTGCGCGGAGGCCGAGGAGGCGTGCGGCCGGCGCGGCGTGACCTACTGCCGCCTGACCACCGACATCCCGATTGAGACGGTGCTGCTGGACCAACTGCGGCGGGTGGGCGTCCTGCGCTGACGAACGCGGAGCCACCCTCACTCCCAACCCCTCTCCCGCAAGCCCTCACCCCCAGCCCCTCTCCCGCAAGCGGGAGAGGGGGGCACGGCACGACGAAATCCGAAGTGCGCGGCGGCCATGCGCCTGCGCCTCGTAGGGGTTTGCTGCTGGCAAGCCCGCCGCATCCATCGTTCAGGCACCGCACTGCGCGCAGTAACCCCATCGCAACCTCGCCAATTCCGCATCTCCATA
>JBBQBU010000232.1:0-8921 GCA_038318015.1 Chloroflexota bacterium
CCGGTGATGAACCCAGCCCCCTCGGAGCAGAGGAACGCCACGGCCGGCCCGATGTCTTTCGGCAGCCCCACCCGCCCGATGGGCACCCGCGATGCACCGGACTCGGTGGTGTACTCTGGATCGTCGAAGTAGCGCGGCACCTCGATCAGCCCGGGGGCGATGCAGTTCACGCGGATCTTGCGCGGCGCAAGCTCGATGGCCAGTTGCCGCGTGAACGCGTTGATGGCACCCTTCGTGGCCGCGTACGCCGTGTGCCGGGGCGCGCCCGCCCAGCCGTGCACCGACGAGATGTTGACGATGGCCCCGTGGCCGCCTTTGTCCAGGTGCGGCGCGGCCTGCTGCGCGCAGAAGAAGTAGCCGCGCATGTTGATGTTGAAGACCTCGTCGTACAGCTCTTCCGACATCTGCGTGAAGTCGGCGGTCCGGGTGACGCCGCCGTTGTTGACCAGGATGTCCAGCCCGCCGAGCGCCGCGACGGCGTCGTCCACCACACGGCGGCAGTCGGCCACCTTCGCCAGGTTGCCCTGCACCACAGCAGTCTCGCGGCCCAACGCCCGAATCTGCGCCGCCGTCTCCTCGGCTCCGGCGGCGCTGTTTGCGTAGTGCACGGCCACGTTCGCGCCCTGCCGCGCCAACTCCAGCGCGATCCCTTGCCCGATCCCCATGCCGGCGCCCGTCACGAGCGCCCGGCGTCCCTCCAACGTCATCGTTGCTCCATCCTCCCGGTCTGTGCGGTTGTCCCGGCCGAGCACCCGCACCGCCCCGTAGCGTCGCAGATTGGTCGGCGTAGCGAAGCTGTCGTCAAAGCGTTGAAATTGAACATTGGCCGAGGCTACCATAGCCAGGCTCTCATATTCTCGCACGAGCGTCGCAGCGCGCTGCTCGCCGCTGGAGACGCCTGCCGATGTTCGTTGCAAGGTTGCCTGCCGCGCGCGTCTGGATCGCCCTTGTTCTCGCCGCGCTGCTCGTCGGCGCGGGCCTACCTGCTCCCACCTTCGCCAAAGACTTCCCGCTGATCGTGGTGGTCGATTGTGGCGTCCGGAGCGGCCAGAAGTGCCCTGATGGCTCGACCATTGTCGGCGTGCGGACAGATCAGGTCAGCGGGCGGCCGGCGACGTACAAGGTCGATTTCGCCTGGGTGATGAAGCAGGAGCCGACATTGCGCCAGGACCAGGAACTCTGCATTGAGGTCCGCGACAACGCCCGCGACGACAACGTCCTGCAAGCCATCTCCATCCTGGACAACTGTAGCGGCCCCGCGCCGCGTGTGAAGTCGGGAAAGGGCGGGAAGGATGATGACCAGGCGAACTCGGATACGGTTGGGACGACCGGCGACCCGGATCCAGAGCCGCTGCTGTGCGGAACCGCGATCAACGGGACCGGAACGCGGTCGTGGGTCCAGGAAGAATTCGTCTCCAACGGCAACCCGTTCCTTGTCTACGACGTCATCAGTGGGTCGGCAAGGTTCGAGGTGTTCTATGAGGGGAACTCAGTCAAGGCCATCGGCCCGTTTGTGCCGGCCGATCTCGACGGGCTGCCGTTCGGAATTGGGGTCACGCAAGCCCCCTACGGCCCGGGAACATCCACGCTGGTGACGGTCGTTGTCACGGCGGCCCCCGGCGCACAATGGTTCGTTCAACTCAGTTGCGGCCTGACCGCTTGATCTGACCCGTCATGAGCGCCCGGCGTCCCTGCCTGGCGCGCGACGACCGTGTCAATCTCAACAACGGTGAGATTCGGCTAGGCAGCTATCAGTGCCTCGTACGTATGCGCTGCATCGACACGGCCCAGCCGTAGAGGCTGCATCGTGACTTCCATGATCATCAACACCGATGTTGCTCCGACGATCTCGCCACTGGCAACCAGTTCCATCGCCTCTTCTGCAACCGTCGCGTACCGAGGCGAATCTTCAAATTGGTAGATGAAAATGGATGGGTCGGGGCCAACCCGGCCACGACGACGGAGTGCATTGGTCAGCGCTCCCAATCGTCGCGTTCCTGCTGCAGATAGTCGTCAGTGTTGACACCGGCCCACACGTCGCGGTGTAGTCCTCTGAGGCGACGCGCGTAGCTCTGCCGCTCTGGGACGAGCACGATGGAATCCTCGTGGACCTCTACCACGAGGCTATTGCCGCGCTTGATGTGCAGCCGCTCACGCGCCTCCTCTGGAACTACAACCTGGAAATCCTCCGTGACTCGCACGCGGAGCGTCATCGAGAAATCTCCATTGGAGCGCAGATGGAGCGCAGCTGGCCGGCGGCGCGGCCCGTCGTTCTCTGGAACGCTACCACGGCCACCACCGGCCAGGCAGACCCTACGACAGCACGATCACGCGGTCAACGGGTGCCGAGTCCGCGAGTCCGCTCAGGCGCACGAGATCGCACCTACCCGGCCGCACCCGGCCCGCCGGGTGTGCCGGGCCCACGATTGGCGCTTGCGCACGGGCGATGGGTAGACTTGGCCGCAAGTCGAGGCGCATCCTTGTAGACCGCATCCTTGCAGACGATGTGAACGCAGTACCTGTCACCTCCCGCCAGTACGCCCTGTCCGCGACGCGAACACCCCGCAGCCTCGTGCCGCTCGCCGGCATGCTCGTGGCGGTCGGGGTTGCTGTGTGGGCCTTCGTGTACGGCGACCAGCCGATCTTTGGCGATGCTGAAGGGTACTTCGACCTCGGGCGTGCCATCGCGACCGGCGGCCTCGGGGCGTTCAACAGCGACGTTCGCACCTGGGGCTACCCCGCGCTCATCGCCCTGGTGATGTTCGTCGTCGGGCGCGATCAGCAGACCGTCCACACGACCATGTTTGTCTTGCAAGTCGCCATGCTCTTCGGCGTCGCCTGGGTCGCGGCCCGCCGCATCGAAGAGGCGCTTGGCCGGCCGGGCATCGGTGACTTGATCTTCGTCGCGACAGCCGCCAATCCGTTTCTGCTGATGCACGCGGTGCAGCTCCTCACCGACCTGCCGGCCGCCGTCGTGCTGTACCTCGCCGTGGCGCTCAGCCTGCCACAGCAGCGCGGCGAGTCCCCCGGTCGCGTCCTCCTGCTGAGTGTGGGAGCGCTGTTCTGCGCCGGCTTCGGGGTGATGCTGCGCCCGTCAAACCTTGCGGCTGTGCCGATCATCTTCGGCATCTGGGCCGCGCGCGCCGTCTTTCTGCGGCCGGTCCCGCTGGCGGTCTGGCCGGTCGCGGCGCTGGCGTTCGTGCTGCCGTTCCTGCCGCAGGCGTGGATCAATCAACGCGCCCACGGCATCCCACACCCGCTGATCGTGCGGAATCTCTACGGTGAGCAATCGCTGTGGGGCATCCAGCACGCCAAGTACGCCACCATCGTGATCCCCGGCGTCCCCGTCTACGGCATGTTCTACGCGAACCCGTTTCGCCCGCCGGCAGACATGACCGTTCGCGAGATGCTGCTGCAGCGGCCGCTGGACTACCTCGCCACGCAGGCGGTCCACGCCTTCGCCCTGATCGACCAGGATTACCCGTTCACCTACATTCGCGAGTTGGATTCGTGGTATCGGTGGCCGCTCTCGGTCTTCAACTACCTCTTGTATTTGGGGGCGCTAGCGGGCATCGTCATCGGTGTGCGTCAGACGGCATTGCCGGCGCCCGGTATGTGGCGCGGGCAGCTTTTTGCCGTCCTGGCTCCGGCGATCGTCGCAGGGGTGATGGTCGGCATCTACTTGCCGACCGCCGTCGAAAGCCGCTTCTCGCTGCCGCTGTACCTGCTGCTGGCGACGCCATTCGTGCTGGCGGCCACGTCGCTCTGGGCGCTGGCGCGGACCGGACCGGCGGCGCGGCTGGTCCTGCCGATCTGCGGCATGGTGGCCTGGGTCGGTGTGTCGGCCGCCGGTTCGGTCTGGATTCAGAGCAACGCCACCATGCTGCCGCTGATCCGCGAGGCGATGGTGACGCCGCCGGCTGCTCCCGAACAGCCCTCGGCCGCCTACGACGCCGACCTCCCGAAAGAGTTGGTCGCGGGCGAGCCGACGATGGTGGACCTCGTGGTCACGAACACCGGGCAGCAGCCCTGGAAGGCGCGGTCGTTCTACCCAGTGCGCGTGTCGGCGCAGTTCGCCGCCCTGAAGACCGACCTGCACGAGAAGGTCAAAGAGAGCACCAGGGGCGGACAAGCCGCCGAGGTGCCGGTGGACGTGGCACCGGGCGAGTCCGCGACCGTGCGCGTGCGGATCGTCGCGCCGCCCGAGCCGGGCCGCTACTCGCTGACGGTCCGCATGGTGCGCACTGGTGCGCCGGAGTCAGCGACCGAAGCCGAGCGCATCGTGCGGGTGGTCAAGGAGAGCGGTACGCGGTGAGCCGAGCCATTGATATGGCCACCGGCCGGTGAGCGTCTCGGTCCCCAAGCTGCGGCCGGCCGTGGGCGTCGGGCGCAGCCGCGCGCTGCTGGTGCGGGCACCGGTGCCGGTGCGCTACGCGCTGTTCTATCTGGTGATCGCCCTCGGGATGTCCTGGCCGATCTTCCTGGGCTACGTGCCGCTGCCGGCCGACCTCATCACGAGTTCGCCGCTGTGGGGCGCGCTCCAGATACCGTACGTGCAGCGGTACCACGGCATCATGGAAGATCTGGTGCGGTCGTTCTACCCGTGGCACAAGCTGATCGGGGAGGCGGTGCGGGCCGGCACCATACCGCTGTGGAACCCGTACGTATTGAACGGCTTCCCGATGCACGCGGCCAACGCCGCCGCGATCTTCGCGCCGCTGACGATGCTCGGCTACATCCTGCCGATTGACCTCGCCTGGACACTCGGCTTCGTGATCCGTCCCGTCTTCGCCGCGCTCGGGACGGCGCTCTACGCCCGCGCGCTCGGCCTGAACCATAGCGCGTCCCTGAGCGCCGGACTGGTGCTGGCGTGGTGCGGCTTCCAGGTTGGGTGGGCGGGGCAGGCGATGGTGGACATCGTCGTCTGGCTGCCGTGGATCATGCTGGGCGTGCTGCGGGTGGCTGAGCGGCCAACGCCGGCCCGCGTCGCGCTGACCGCCGTGGCGCTGGCGGTCCCGCCCCTCTCGGGCCACCCCGAAGTCGCCGTGTACGTGATGCTGCTGGGGGCCGCAAGCGGGCTGCTGTACCTGATCTCGCTCCCGCCAACTGCGGACACGTCGCGCGGGGCGTGGCGGGCGCGGGGCGTGGCGTTGCTCGGGCTGCTGGCGGCCGGGGTATTGGCGTTGCTGCTGGCCGCCGTCCAGATCCTCTCGACTATCGAATGGATACCGCAGCTCAAGCGCGAACTGGTCGGCATCAGCGCGGCGATGCCGCCGGGCGACGCCTTCAATTTGGTCGTGCGGCACATGGCGGCGGCCCCGGTTAACGTGATCGGCTCGGCCATCCCCAACGCCGCGATGTACGCCGGGCTGGTGACACTGCTACTGGTGCCCGCCGCCCTGCTGCATCGGCGCTGGAGGGAAGTCTGGCTGTACGTGGTGGTGCTGGCGGTGGCGGTGCAGTTCGCCTTCGGGGTGGGGCCGCTGGTCTGGCTCCACCACGCGATGCCGACGCCCATCGACTTCCCGAAGACGCGGATCATCCTGCTGGCCGACTTCAGCCTGGCGATGCTGGCTGGCTTCGGCGTGGCGGTGCTGACGGAGCCGCAGCGGCGCAGGTTGCGTTGGCTGGCCGGCATCGTCGTCCTCTGCGCGGTCGGTCTGGAGGCGCTGTTGCTGCGGCTACCGGACGCCGGCCCACTCATCAACGACGCCGCCGACCCGTTGTCTGGGCCGCGCTCGCTGTTCCAGGGGACGCCGTTCGCCGTGGCGCTGGTGATGGCGACGGCGCTGGTCGTCGCCGTGCCAGTGGTGGTAAGGCGCGCCCGCCCACACGGTGCCGCACTCTGCATGCTGGTCGCCGTCGATATGCTGACGTTCGCGTACGGGCACGTGCCGTTCTCGCGCACGGACCTGATGCTGACGCCGCCACCGCCCATTGCGTTCCTCCAGGAGCGCGTCGATGCGTCCTCGCGCATCCTGAGCGCCCGCAACGTCATCCCCTACAACTGGGAGGCCCAGTACCGGCTGGCGACGCCGAACGGCTACCTGTACCTCACCAAACTGGTCGTTGATGTGATGACGCCCATCACCATCGGGCCGGACCCCGGCGTGATCGAGCTACGCCACGACCTGCTGATGCAGTCGCGCTCGCCGCTGATCGATTTCCTGGGGGTGCGTTACCTCGTCACGGCCCACGAGGGTGGCAGCGCCGACTATGTGGCCGGCTTCCCCGACCGCTTCACGTCGGTGTACGATGACGGCTACGTCCGCATCTTCGAGAACCCGCGTGCCCTGCCCCGCGCCCATCTGGTGCCCTGCGAGGGCATCGAGATTCAGCAGTTCCAGCGCCGCGCCATCTCGCGGGTGAACAGCCCGGCCTTCGACCACGCCAGTATGGTCATCCTGGACGAGAAGACGCCCTGTCCCGAGGTCGCGCCGCCGGCCGGCGTGGCGCTCGCGACGGCCCAGACGGTCGAGGTCACGGAGGCGACGTTCAACACGTACGGCGTGCGGGCCACGGTGGTGGTGCCCTCGATGCTGGTGTACGCCGACACCTACTACGAGGGCTGGCGCGGTTATGTGGACGGCCAGGAAGTGCCCATCGTGCGGGCAAACCATGCGTTCAAGGCGCTGCGGGTAGACCCCGGCCAGCATGAGGTTCGCTTCGTCTTCGACCCGGTGAGCTTCAAGGTCGGCGCGGCGCTCTCAGCGGCCGGGCTGGCGGTCGTCGCGGGCCTGCTCGCCTGGAGCGTGCTGTCGGCCCGCCGTCTCCACGACCAGCGAGCTTACTGACGAGAACGCACGCGCCAGATGGCCGTCACCATCCACTGTCATCCTGACGTGAGATTGGACAAACGCCGACCCGGGACTGGGGCGAGTAGACGGAAGGCGGCGGAGATGCGAAGCTGTGAGCATGGAACAGAGTACAGCAGAGCAGCTCCTGCGAGCCTTCTGGCAAGCCGTGTACGAGACCCTGGGCCGTCGGAAAGATGCCCTGTTCGAGCTGTTGGAGGCAGCGGTGGTATCGCCGGGTCCCGCGACTCTGGTGCAGCTGAGCCTGACGGAGGTGTTTCGGCGGCAGTGGGCGAGTGCGAGCACTGCGCTGGCGGCAGGCCCGGTGTTCCCCGCACGGTCTCGAACGCTGATCCACAGCCGGTTGGACGACCGGCCTGTGCGCTGGCGGCCGGTCTGGGCCGGTGATGGGACGACGTGGCCCCGGCCGGCCGCGAAGACGAGTCCGGAGCGAACGTGGGGGCATCGGAGCACCGCCGGCAGCCGCAGGATGGCGTCGTGCCGGCCTGAGAGTACGAGTGGCAGGTGGAAGTGCCCGAGGTCGGGAGCAGTTGGATCCGTCCGCTGGATGTCCGTCGTCACAGCCCACAAGCTGAGACACCCACAGGCTGGGACCCCCGCCGAGGTGGCGGTCGGGGAGCTCCGGGTGGCGCTGGCACGGCGGCTAGCCGGGGCCCCACGACGCTGGCTCAGGATTTGGAGATTGGACAACAATTCGTGCCTGACAGGCGGCTGATGACGGTCGGATATGGGCCACGACCAGGAGGGAGGCCCGATGCGAGGCGCATCGAGGCGGACTTTTCTGCGAGTTCGGCTCCAGACGACGAGGAGCCGGACCCAACGAACCCCCCCCCCGGTGGAGTGGCACTGGACGTGCGCCCTCCTGGTGGGGACGCCCGGTCGGCCCTCGACCGATGCTCCTGCGGCCAATATGTTGTCCAATCTC
Source organism: Chloroflexota bacterium (assembly GCA_038318015.1). Taxonomy (GTDB): domain Bacteria; phylum Chloroflexota; class UBA6077; order UBA6077; family JACCZL01; genus JADZEM01. The sequence continues at coordinate 7,741 of JBBQBU010000232.1, forward strand.
AAGTCAGGATGACACGGACTGGGGCCGGCGCTCGGCTCGGGATGACGTCAGGTGAGGCTGGCGTGCACGATGGCTCCCCCTCGCCCGCGCACGGGAGAGGGGGCAGGGGGTGAGGGCTGCTACCTGGGAGCCGGGGCCACGCGGTCGGAGATCAGCAGCAGCGCCGAGGCCGCCGCGAACGTCGAGAACGCCATGATGCCGAGTACGCCATAGCCGCCAAGCGCCAGCGCCAGCCCGCCCGACGCCGCCCCGAGCGCAATCCCGATGCTCCAGGCCGCGCCGTTCAGCGTCAGGGCGGTGGCGCGGGCGCTCGGGACATCCCGCGTCAACTGGAGCGTGCTGGCGATGGCCCCCATGCCGCCTACGACGTACGCCAGCGTGAAACAGGCCACCGACGTGACGACCGGCATCGGCAGCACGAATGGCGCGGCGCACAGCAGACCGCCCAGGAACCGGCTGACGATCAGCAGGCGGCGCGGCGAGATCCTGCCCACCGGCGTGCTCATCAGCCAGCTGCCGGCCAGCCCGCCGAAGCCCTGTACCAGCGCCGTCAGCCCAATTTCGTGCAGCGATAACTGGTGGACATCCGTCCAATACGCGCCGGCGTACGTGTAGACGTTCCACTGGCCGATGTTGCCCACCAACGACGCCAACAGGAACAGCATCACCGGCCGATTCCGAATGATCGGGGTGTACGCCGTCAGGATGTCGCGGGTGTGGAAGCGGCCGGCGGCAACCGGCAAGTCCGGCCCCAGCCCGTACCAGACCAGCGCCGCCGCCCCGAGAGCAATCACGGCCAGCGTCAGGAACGCGCCGCGCCAGGTCACATACTCGCCGATGGTCGTCAGGAACGGCACGCCGAGGATGGTGGCTGCCGTCAGGCCGGTGGACATCCAACTCAGGGCGCGGCGCTGGGCGTCTCCCACGAAGCGCGTGCCGCCGATCACCATCGACACCGGCAGGATGGTCGCCCGGCCAACCGCACTGATGAGCATGACGACCAGGAACACGAGGTAGCTCTGGGCCAGGGCGACGCCCACGGCGCTGGCCGCCAGCGCCAGCAGCCCGAGCAGCAGCGCTCGCCGCTGCCCGTACCGGTCGGCCAGCGGCCCCACCACCAGCCCGAGCAGCCCGGCCACCAGCATGCTGATGCCTGGTGCCTGCCCCAGCAGCGCCACGCT
>JBBQBU010000233.1:0-8913 GCA_038318015.1 Chloroflexota bacterium
GGCGCGAACATCGGCTGCGCCGACGTCCCCTCCGCTGACGCGGGAGCCCCGTGTCGCCGCCTTGCCGCGTCGCAGGCGGGAGAAGGGGTGCAATGACGGGTTCTGATCGTCCGTGGCCCCCCAGTCGGATGTGCGTGCCTGACGCCGGCACAGGGGTTTGCTGTCAGGCGAGCGGCACCGAGAACAGCGTTGTGTAGACTGGGCCGCCTGACAGCAAGTCGCTCTGTACGAGGTCGATACGGGCGGCCAGAAGCGGCGGCGCACCTGTCATGACCGGGACCGGGACCGACGGTAGGCCGCCCCGGCCACGCGGCCGGGCCAATGTGATGTGCGGCACCAGCGGCTTGCTGTCGAAGGCGACCCCGCGCGCTTGCAGCCCAGCATCGAGCCGCCTGCGGTACCAGCGTAGGTCGCCCGACGCGTCGGCAACGGCGGCGACCAGAGCGCCGCGCTCGTGGCCCCCCAGCCGCTTGATGGCCGTGAGGTGCAGGGCAAACGGCGCGGCTTCCGTGGCGGCCTCAGCCAGCGCCTCTCCGATGACGGGTATGGCGCTCGGCGGCTGGTCGCCCAGGAAGACCACTGTGACGTGATAGAGCTCCGGCCGCACCCAGCGTGCCGCCGATCCCAACGGTGCACGCAGATGGTCGGCTGCGGCCCGTAGCACGGCCGTCCAGGCGTCGCCCACGCCGATGCCGATGAAGAGCCGAAGCGGCTTGCTCATGCGTGCAGCAGATGTTTGGCCGAGCCGATGGCGCTCTGCCAGCCGTCGCCGCCGTTCTCGGCACTCCAGCAGGCCGACAGCACGGCGTACACGAACGCCCATTCGCGAAGGCGAGTGCGTTCGGCGGCCAGTTCGTCGGCCAGGATGTCCAACCGTCGCCCCAGCAGCGCCGGCGATTTCGGCGGGCCGTCCGGCTCAGGGTTGAGCAGGAACGGCCCGACTTCGTAGCCCGAGTCGCCGACCATCCCTTTCGGGTCAATTGCGAGCCATGGGCCGCGCACGTCAGACGCCAGAATGTTTGTGTGGTGGAAGTCAGCGTGTAGCAGCACCTCGCGCGGCACCGAGGCCAGCAGTTCAGGGGCAAGTGCTTCGGCGCGGGCCAGGATGCTGTCTGGGTGTGGGCCGGGACCGCCGTACTCGGCGCGGTGCCGCGCGAACGCCCGGAACCATTCGGCCAGCGGGCGCAACCTGAGCGCCGCCGGCATTGCTGGCACCGGCCGCCAGAGTCGGCGCATCAGGCCCGCCGCGATGCCGGTGGCCGCGTCGTCGTCGCGTGCGGCCAACTCGGCCAGCATCGTGCCTGGGCGCAGGCGCTCCAACAGCATCGCACCCTGCTCATCGTCGGCTTCCAGCAGTCGGCAACTACCGTCACCGTCGTACAGGCGCAGGGCCGCCATCTCCTGCCGCAGCTCCTCGCCCCCCAGTCCGGTCTTGAAGACCGCTTCGGAGCCATCGGCGCGGCGGGCGCGCGCCACGTAGTTGTACGACAGTGCGAACGGCGCGCCAATGGCGATGTCCCAGCGCTCGGACAAGGCTGCCATGACAGTGGGCAGGGCGCGCAGCCAGGCGTCGCCTTCGTCGCCACGCAGGCTACGTATTGCCTGGGCGAAGGCAGGCGGGACGTCAAGCGGCGGCGTGGACATGGTGGTCGGTCCCCGAAGTACCTGACCCGCGTCAGGCGCGAACGCGCGGGTCGAATGCGTCACGCAGGCCGTCAGCGATCAGGAAGACGCTCAGCACCGTCAGCAAGATCATCAGGCCGGGCGGGTACACCAGCCACGGGGCGCTGCGGAACGTGTCCTGCGACCCGCTCAGCATGTTGCCCCAACTGGAGAGCGGCACGGGCACGCCGAAGCCCAGGAAGCTCAGGGCAGACTCGCCGAGGATCGCGGCTGCCACGTCGAAGCCCGCCACCACCGTCACGATGGAGATGACGTTTGGCAAGATGTGGCGCACGAGGATGCGAGCGTCGCTCGCCCCGAGGACGCGCGCCGCATCGACATAATCGCGATTCCGCAGGGACAGCACGAGGCCGCGCACCTGTCGGGTGGTGGAAGGCCAGTAGAACAGGCCGAAGATCAGGGCCAGCCCGATTACACTCGGCGAGAACATGACCGACAGAATGATCAGGATGAAGAGTGTCGGGATGTTGATGACCACTTGCACCAGGGCGTTCACCACGTCATCTGTGCGCCCACCGTAGAACCCTGCCACCAGCCCGAGCGGCGCACCGATGGCCAATGCCACGAACGCCACCAGGAAGCCAATCGTTAGCGACACCTGCCCGGCATAGAGCAGTCGCGTGAGATTGTCTCGGCCCAGTTCGTCAGTCCCCAGCAGGTAGCCTGGGCCGGGCGCCTGCAAGGTCGCGATGCGTCCCTGCGGTGTCCGCAGGAACTCGTCCGGCGAAGTGCCGAGCACGAATCTGGCGAGCAGCGGTGCCGTGATGGTGATGACCAGGATCAGGACGAACAGGATCAGTGCCGCGAGGCTCAGGCGGTCCGCAACGAATCGCCGGAGGGAGCTTGACAGAAAACTGCGTGGCGGCCCTTTCATGCCGCCGTCCTCTTCGGCGACGCGGGCGGCAACGTGGTCATCAGGCGACGTTGACGCAGTGGCGCGAGGCGATGCGCTCATGCGTAGCGCACGCGAGGGTCAACGAGGCCGTAGCCGATGTCGGCCAGGAATGTCCCGATGATGGTCAGGACCGTGCCCAGCAGCAGCATACCGAGCAGCAATGGGTAGTCTCGCGCGGAGGCCGCTTCGAGGAACAGGCGGCCCATGCCCGGCCAGTTGAAGATAGATTCCGTGATGACCGCGCCGCCGAGGAGGGCCGGCAGCAGCGACCCCAGCAGCGTCACGACGGGAATCAGCGCGTTTCGCAGGATGTGGGCGCGCTGCACGACGCGCTCCGCGAGCCCCTTCGCGCGGGCCGTCCGCACATAGTCCTGACTGATGACTTCCAGCACCTCAGACCGCACGAACCGGGTAAAGGTGATCAGGCCTCCGAGTCCGAGCAGCACGGCAGGCAGGATGATGTGCCGCGCCCAGTCCCACGGCGAGCCGTTGCCCTGGCCGTTCGGGAACCAGCCGATGGTGCCACTCATCAGCACGATGATGCTGAGGCCCAGCCACCAGGACGGGACCGACGTGCCGACGACGGTGAGCACGCGAATGACCGTGTCTGACATGCGACCGCGCGCGCTGGCCGCAATGACCCCAAGCGGGACGCCCAGCAGTCCGACGCCGTAGCTCAACAGCCCAAGCTGGAACGTCGGCCAGACCCGCGAACCGATGACATCGACGACGGGCAGACTGTAGGCGTAGGAGCGGCCGAAGTCGAACTCGGCGGCGTTCCGTAGCCACTTGAGGTACTGGATCGGCAGCGGATCGTCCAGGCCAAACCGCTGCCGCATCCGCTGGAGCGTCTCGGCCGACACGCGCGGATTCGACAGCAGCGCCGTCTCCGGCCCGCCCGGTGTCAGGCGGATCAGGAAGAACGACAGCGTCATCACAGCGAAGATCAACACGACCGACTGGACCAGTCGCCGGACGATGAAGCGCCCCACCTGTTCCCCCGCTGTCGTTTGCTACCGAACGCTACCGTATCGCTGACTACTGCGCGAAGGCCCAGCGCGTCAGCGAATCGTTCACATCAAGGCTGTCCAGTTTGGTCGGCTGCACGCCCGTGATCTTCTTCGACATCGGGCTGAACGACGTGGCCGAATACAAGTAGAACGACGGCAATTCCGTGTTGACGATCTTCTGCATCTCGGCGTAGATCGCCTTGCGCTTTGCGTCGTCTAACTCGACCGCCCCGAGCTTGACCAGCTCGTCAACCCTGGCGTTTGAGAACCCAGTGGTGTTCTGCTGACCGGTGCTGAGGATCTGCCCCTTCATCCCAAGGTCCGGGTCGATGCTTCCGCCGCCCCACGAGCCAAGCGAAATGTCGAAGTTCTTCTTCTTCGCTTCCTCGAAGTAGGCGTTTGCGTCAAGCCCCTTGACCTCAACCTCAATGCCAAGCTGCTTGTACTGCTGCTGCATGTAGGTCGCTATCTTGCCGCGCGGCGCGCTGCTGACTGGGTAGAGCACCTGCATACGGATCGGCTGGCCGGCCGCGTTCGTGAGGCTGTTGCCGCTCAGTTTGAACCCAGCCTCCTGCAACAGCGCCTTTGCCTTCGCAAGGTCCAGGTCGTACTTCTCGACATCCGGGTTGTACCACTTGGTATTCGACGGGTTGACGAAGCTGTACTGCGGCTGCCCGAGACCGTTCTCAGCCACCTGAATCATGTCATCGCGACTGAGGGCACGGGACAAGGCCTCACGGACCCGCTTGTCACCGAACGGCTCGCGCTTCAGGTTGAACTCAATGACGCGATACAGGCCGTTGGCGGGGCTCCACTCGAACATGTTGAGGCTCTGGTTTTGCTTTGCCTCGGTGTACTGTGACGGTGGGATGGCGGGTGCCCATTGTGCCTGGTTGCTCTTCAGCAGTTCGTACGCGACGGTTGGCTGCTGGCTCGGCTTGATGACGACCTTCTCGAAGTTCGGCTGCCCCTTGAACCAGTTCGGGTTCCGCTCGAATGTCGCGCCTTCCGCCGTGTTCAGGTCTTTGAGGACATATGCGCCACAAGTGACCGTCGGCTTCAAAATCTCGGCGTTGGCGACGGCGTCTGACCAGGACTTCCCCTGCCAGACGTGCTTGGGCACCGGGGAGACGCCCGTCGCCACGCTCATCGCGACATCCTTGGCGAGCGTCTCTTTGAGCACCACCACCAGCGTCTTCGGGTCTGGGGCCGTGAACGACTCGATGCGCTGGATATCTTCGAGCCCGACGAAGTCGTTCTCTTCCTTCACTGCCTCGGAGTACGCGAAAAGATAGTCGTCAACGGTGATCGGCTTGCCGTCGCTCCACTTCAGGTCGTCGCGCAGCTTGAACGTGAACGTCTTGCCGTCCGGCGAGATCGTGAACGAGGACGAGGCGTACGGCATGTACTCCAGCGTGCCAGCGTCCTGGTCAACCAGGCCGCCGCCGAAGATCAGGCGGGCAACCTCGGTCCAGCCGCTGCTGTAGTTCGCACTGTCGGGGTACGGATGCACCGTCTTCGGCAATGGACCGATGCTGGCGATGACAAAAGTGCCGCCGGGGACCGTCGCGCCGGCCGGCTTCGCGGCCTCGGCCGCTTTGGGAGCTTCCGCTGGCTTTGCCGCTTCGGTCGGCTTCGTAGCCTCGGCTGGCTTGGCCGGGGCGGCATCGGGCTTCGCAGGGGCGCTCGTCGGGGTGGCTGGCTGGGCCGTCGAACAGGCCGCCAGCCCGAGCGACGCGCCTGCCATGAGCACGAGTAGACGGCGGCGGCCGATCACTGGGCGCATTCCCGTCCTCCACCTGAAACTGTCCTGACGTGTGCAGGCAACAGCATCCTGGCACAACCCATACCCGCGTAGAGAGCGTGCTGCCATGAGCTACGTCGCCAACCGTTTCGCATTGGTCTAGCTTATCATGGCCGGGCCAGCCGACTGCCCGATTCGACAGAATCAGACCCTCGAAGCGCCACCGTGCGGTGATCAGGCTGTGCTAGGATCGTGCCGACGCCCGTCAGTTCAGGTCTTCCAGGTTGATCGGCAGATCGTCGTCGTCCGAGAACGGCTCCTGGCGCACGGGCGCACCCTGATACACCGCGAGTAGGAAATCATCGCGTGCCAGGTCTGCCGTCTGGACCAGTTCATCGTCAATCTCAGTCCGCAGCTCTGCGACCTCTTCGAGCGAAAGTTGGCGCTCGGCGATCAACACGCCGTAGACGACACTCGTGGTGAAGTGCAGGTCAATTCTTCCCACGACCTCTTCACCTTCGACGATCAGGTACGCTTCGGAGTTCGCAGTTCGGCAGACTCGTTCGAAACGCGGAGCATCCACAGTCACGTTCTCCAGACGCTGGCCCGCTGACATCTTGCACGAGCGTGAAGATTGGCTCCGCCGATCTTAGCAGGGCTGCTCTCGCCCGATCAACGCAGCGACCGCGCCGTCCGGCTCCTGGCAGGGGGTGGCCTGCTCGCAGCCGTGCTGGCCCTAACGCTGGTCGCCGAGCCGCTCGGCCTGCTTTTGCTGACGGTGGCGGCCGTACTGGCGATCGGGACGGCACTGTATGGCGCAGATTACGGGCGCCTGCGGCGATTCGTCGTGGTGAACGGTGTGGTTATGCTGCTGCTGGCCTGGGCCGCCACCGAACAAGCCGATCTCGTCATCGAACGGTCGCCGGAGCACCTTGACGTGAGCCTGAACGGCGTCCGCCTGAGCGCCAACCTTGCCGGCGTCGAAAGCCCCCTGAACCGCGTCACGGTCGAGCTTGGCCCACTCGATGAGCGACCGGTTGCCGCCCCGTGGATGTTCGGCACGCTGCCCTGGTTCGAGGGTGTTAGCGATTGGTTGCTCGGCGGGATGCGGAGCGGTCTGGACAGTCTGCGGGTGACTGACAGCACCAACACCGACCTCGTGCCGGCTATCGAAGGGCTGTGGCAGCCCGCGCACGCCGGCGAGCCGCCGCGCCTGAGCGGATCGGCTCCCGTCTGGCAGGCCGGGCGCACGGCGGATGGGGCCGTCACCCTGACCAGCCCGGAGATCTTCACGACCAGCTACCGGGTGGCCGGGTCGCTGGCGCGGCCGTCCGGCGCGGTGCGGGTCACGCTGGGGGCCGAGCAGCCGGGGGCGATCCTGGAGATTTTGGCTGCGCCAGACCGACGCCACTTCGAAGTGATTGTGCGCCAGCCGGGCGCTGCGGCCGAAACACTCGTCGGCGGTCCATTCGTCTTTCGCCGGTCTGTCATCGGCTGGGCGCAGGCGATCCTGCGCGAACTCGGCCGAACTTGGCTGGTCGCCCTGGCGCTGGTCGCAGCCGCCCGTTTCCTGGCTGTGCCCATCGCGCTCCCGCTCGCGGCGGTACGAGGCCGGCTCGGTGGCCTGCTGCTAATCGTCGCTGCCGCAGTGATCGGCGCATCGACGCTGGCGCTCACAGCCATCATTGCTCGTTTCCTGCTTGGCGGCATCCCGCACACCGTCGAGTCGATTGCCTACCTGTTTCAGGCCGAGGTACTGGCACATGGCGGCATGTGGGTGCCGGCGCCGGTGCTGCCGGAATTCTTCCAGCAGGCATACGTGGCCGCCACGCTCGACGGACGCTGGTTCGGGGTGCTGCCGCCGGGCCAATCGCTGCTGCTGGCGGGCGGGCTGCTCGTCGGCGCGCCCTGGCTGGTGGGGCCGGTTGCCTCAGCGCTGGCCGTTGGCGTCACAGTCATCGTCGGTCGGCTCACGTTCGGGGCGCTGGCGGGGGTGCTAGCCGGCCTGCTGCTGCTCTACTCACCGTTTCTGCTGCTGCTCTCGGGCGACATGCTGGCCCACCCGGCCGGCCTGCTGCTCTCGATGTTGATGGTCCTCGGGACGGTCGCTGCGTTGCGCGGCTGGACCACACTCGGCTGGCTGCTGGCTCGCCTCGCGATGGGCGGACTGGTGCTGACGCGCCCGCTGGCTGCTGTCGGCATTGGTGTGCCGCTGATCCTCGTGCTGGTGTTCAGTTCGGGCGGAGTGCCGTTCCGGCTGCTACTCCTGCGCGCGGTGCTGTTCGCACTGGCTGCCGCGCCCGGTGTCGTCTACGCTGGCATCACCAACGCCGCGCTGACCGGAAGCGCCACGGTGCCGCCGCTGTCGCTCTGGTCCGAGGTTGACCGCATCGGCTTTGGGGCGACAGTCGGCACCCGCGGCGGCCACGACCTCGCCGCAGCGCTAGGCAACACCTGGGCCAACATCTCGGTACTCCTGCGGCACCTGTTCGGCTGGCCCAGTTATCTGACGTTGGCGCTGGCCTGCGTCCCGTTCGTGCTCGGGGGGCGCTCGCGGTGGGACCGGCTGTTACTGCTCGTCGTCGTTGGGCTGGCTGTCGCGCACTGGGCATACTGGTCGGACGGCATCATCTACGGACCGCGCTTCATGTTCGAAGCAGCCGGGGTGCTGGCCCTGCTGACGGCGCGCGGCGCGGCGCTACTGGCGCGAGGCGACGGCTCCATACCAGACGGCGAGGCTGCGACGGAGCCGGTAGGGGTGCACGCCGTACCTCTTGCCGTACCTATTTCTGAAACCGCAAGGACGGATGACGCCCGGCGGCATGCACTCACCCCAGCGCACGCGATGAGCAGCGCGCCGCTGGTCGTGACGCTGGTGGCGGCACTCTTCGCGGTGAGTCTGATCGGGTACCTGCCCGAGGTACTGCTGGCCTACCGCGACTACAACGGCGTGAGCCGGCGAAGCCTTGCCGTTGTCGAAGATGCCGGTCTCCAACACGCCGTCGTCTTCGTTACATCTGACTGGCCCGACTGGCAGGCGTTCGGCTCGGTGTTCGTGGCGAACGGTCCGTTTCTGGACCGCTCGATCGTCTATGCACGCGACCTCGGCGAGTCGGATAACTGGCGTCTACTCACGCGCTACACCGAGCGACGAGGACTGATACTGCGTGACGGCCAACTCAGCGACATCCACCCCTGACCCCGTGAGCTGCGTGGACGGTGCGGGCGACACGGACAAAGCGAGGATGCTGCCCGCGTCCGCGCGTCATAATGCCCGCATGTCCGCTCTGCGCCGTCGCCTGCTGACCCTTGCCGCCCTCGCCGTGATTCTCGTGTTCGCGGCCGGCGTGCGCCTCTACGGCCTGAACTGGGACAACAATTACCACCTTCACCCGGACGAGCGGTTCCTGGCAATCGTCGCCAGCAAGATCACGTTCCCGACCGACCCGTTCGCCTACTTCGACACCCGGCGGTCGCCGCTCAACCCGTACAACGCCCGTGACGTTGACGGCTTCGCCTACGGCACCGCGCCGCTGTTCCTGGCGCGGGCCATTGGCGACCGCATCGGCATGGCGACGTAC
>JBBQBU010000234.1:0-8852 GCA_038318015.1 Chloroflexota bacterium
CGTGATCGTGGAAGCGGCCGGCGGTTCGACGGCTGGCGCGAAGGCGGCAGTGCAGGCGAACGGCGGCACAGTCGAAGCGGAGTACGCCAATCTGGTGCAAGCGCTCCTGGCACCGTCCAGCCTTGAGGCCGTCGCCAACGACCCGCACGTCACCTATGTCCGGACCCCGGCCATTGGAACTCGCCACGCCGTCCATGGCGAGGGCGTCGCGGCGTCTGGCGCGAATGCCTGGCAGTCGGCCGGGATCACCGGCACTGGGGTCAAGGTCGGCGTCATCGACTTCGGCTTCACCGGATATCAAGCGCGGCAGGCATCCGGCGACCTACCCGCCGCACTCACCGTCGTGGACTACTGCAATGGGCAAGTCACGACTGCCGGCGGCGAGCACGGGACGGCTGTCGCAGAGATTGTCTACGAGATGGCACCGGGCATCCAGCTGTACCTGCTCTGCGTCGATACTGAAGTCCAGCTTGGCCAGGCGAAGGACTACGCGAAGGCGAACGGCATCAAGATCCTCAGCAGTTCGATAGGTATCTGCTCAATCCGGCAGGGTAGAGCTTTCCGGTGCGGGTCAGGTTGGCCCGCTTTACCGACCGTTCAGACCCTCTGGACATCCCATTTCGTCAGATTCGCGCAGTCTTCGCTCGCTCAGTGTGCATCTTCGCGACTCCTTGTGACCCGCCACCCTGCCGGATTGAGCAGATACGTTCGATAGGTTACTTCAATCGCAGCCGAGGCGATGGAACCGGACCGTCCGGATCGCCGGTCACAACCGTTGCCGACGCCTTTGACAACGGCATCCTCTGGGCGCAGGCGGCTGGGAACGAAGCGCAGTCGCACTGGAGCGGAAACTACACTGACGTTGACGGCGACGACTTCCATGAGTTCGTTCCCGGCGACGAGACCCAATCGATCATTCTGGCAAACGGAGAACAGATTTGCATCCGTCTCAAATGGGACTCCTGGCCGACATCCTCTCAGGACTTTGATCTCTTGCTCTTGCGATCATCGGACCTAGCACTTGTTGCGCTGTCGATCAACGATCAGAATGGGTCGCAGACGCCAACCGAAGGCTTGTGCTACACAAACCCCGGTGCCACGCAGTACTTTGAGGTCGTCATCGAGCGGTTTCAGGCGACACAAGCGCCGCGCTTCGACCTCTTCGTCGACATCAGCTACGCTCTGGAATACCGTGTCGCGGCAGGCAGCCTCGTTGAGATGGCGGCGACGTCGAAAGCGTTCGCCGTTGGTGCGATCTGCTGGCAGAACAACCAGCTGGAGCCGTACAGCTCGCAGGGGCCAACCATTGACGGGCGCATCAAGCCTGACATAGCCGGACAAAGTGTGGTTTCGTCCGCGTCGTTCGGTGCGTTTACCTCCTGTGCCAACAGCGGACTCGACGGATTCAACGGCACCAGTGCAGCGCAGCCGCACGTGGCCGGGGCTGCTGCACTGGTGAAGCAGGCGAACCCGAGTTTCACGCCCGTGCAACTGCAAGCGTTCCTGGAGGGCCGGGCTATCGACCAGGGGCCGGGCGGCAAGGACAACCAGTTCGGGGCGGGCCGGCTGGCGCTGGGAACGGCACCTTCATCGCCTGCGTCGGCCAATCTGGCCGTGTCACTGACGGATAGTCCCGATCCGGTCCAGTCAGGTCAGAATGTGACATTCACCGTTTCGGTCTCGAATGCTGGCCCGCAGACGGCGACAGGCGTCGCCGTCTCAGTGACGCTGCCCGCATCACTGACGTTCCAGTCGTCAACATGCTCCGGTACCAAGACCGGACCATCTTGCAGCGGCCTATCGCTGACCAACGGACAGAACACGTCGTATCAGGTCGTGGCAGCAGCGAGCGGCTCCGGGGCCGTGACGACGACCGCAGTAGTCAGTTCAAGCGTCGCGGACCCGAACTCCGCGAACAACACGGCCAGTCAGCAGACGACCATCACGACACCGGTGGCATGTAGCCCGCGACCGCCTGTCACGGTGTCGACCGGGGTGGTCGGTGGACGGCTACAGGTGACGCTCGTCGCGAACGGCAATGGCAACACCCTCCAGGGCGTTCGCCTTGGCACCGACACCCGTTCGCCGACCTCCGTACTGGTAGACTTGCCTGACGGTCGAACCGGCATCAAGACCGGCCTGTCCGTGCCGCTCAACCCGTCGCCCACCTCGTACACGTTCTGGGTGCGGCGAGAGTTCGCAGGTGTCCCGGCAACGCTCCCGCTGATCGTCACCGACGGCTGCGGCACCTGGGAGACGTTCGTCGGCGGGGGCACCAGCGCCGGCTTCTAAGGGCAGAACGACACGCTGACATGCGGAAGGGGCGGCAGCCGTCTTTGGCTGCCGCCCCTCCGTGTCCCGGCTGTCTGCCGCGCATGGAGCAGGGGGTATGCTACGTCACTTCCTCCGATGCCGGCCGCGCGGCCTGAGCCGAGCGCAGCGTGCGGATCGGCGAGAAGATCAGCCACAGCACCGAGGGCAGCGCCCCAATTGCCCCGATCAGCAGCGTCATGCGGGGGCCGACCGTCTCCCCCAGCACGCCGCCCGCCGCCGTGCCCAGCAGCATCGCCGTCCATTCAAGCACCCGTAGGCTGGCCGCCACCCGCCCGAGCGCCTCGTCTGACACCCGTGTCTGCATCAAGGTTGACTCGTGAATCTGGTTGATCGTCCCGGCCCCGTCCCCGAGTTGCTGCGCCCCGATCATCACGATGAGGACCACCAGCGGCCCGCTGGCGAGCGGCACCAGAAACAGCGACAACGAGAAGACGATCAGCGTGACGATCAGGGTCGGGCCGATGCCGAGCCAGTTCGCCATGCGCCCGGCCAGCAGCGCCCCGCCGAACGAACTGACGCCGCCAATCGCGAAGAGCCAGCCGAAGACGACCGGCTCAAGCTCCAGGTCACGGGTCAGAAAGACCATGTACATCGTGACCCAGACCTGGATCCAGAACATGAACATCGCGCGGGAGCAGGCAATCGCCCGTAATACCGGGTCGTTGTAGAGCAGGCGTATGCCCTCGCGGATGGCCGCCCAGGTGGTCGCCCGCTCCGAGGTTGGCACGGGCGGCGGTTCCGGCTTGCGGATGCCGCCCAGGCAGAGCGCCGAGAACAAGAAGGACACCGCGTCTGGGATGATGGCGACCGGTGCCGTCAGCACCTGCACCAGCCAGCCGCCCAGCCCAAATGCAGCCACCTCCACCACCGCGCCGCTCGCTTCGAGCTTGCTGTGGCCCTCGATAAGCTGCTCACGGTGAATGACGGTCGGCAAGTAGGCGTGGTAGGCCACGTCGAAGAGCGCCGTGAGCGTGCCGGTGAACAACGTGACGAGCAGCAGTTGCTCCAGACGCAGCACGTCAGCCCACCACGCCAGCGGGATCGACAGCAGCAGCGCCGCACGCCCGAGATCAGCCCAGATCATCAGCGGCCGGCGGCGCAGCCGGTCCACCCAGACGCCGGCGAACAGCCCAATCGCGACGGCGGGGATCAACCCGCCAATGCGGATCAGCGCCACTTCACCGGGCGCAGCGTTGAGCGTGAGGATGGCAACCAGCGGCAGCGCGACGCCGCCGATAAGCGTGCCGGCCAGCGATACGGTCTGAGCGCCCCAGAGTCTAAGGAAGTCCGGATGGCGCCACAGGCCATCCAGGCGAAACAACGAAGCCACGCGAATCCCTACGTTGTGCGGCCCTGGCGGCAGGCGTCAGGACGCGATGATGCGAAAATAGGTCGTGCATGGATGCTCCCGAAGCAAGTGTGGTCATGGACAGTCGGCGACCGGTGGATGGCCTCATCGAGGATCTCCCCTCAGCGGTAGGTTGACCAGCAGATGCTGGCATGGGCGACAGTGACGCGCCAAGCGGTCGTCCAGGCGAGACGCCGTCGCCTATGGTAGCAGGCGCCGACACGGCGGCGCGGGATGCCGGACTGGACTTCGGCGACGCCACAGCCGGCTTCGGGCTGGCAGCCGACTGGTCGCGCCGCCCCCTCGTTGCAGCTACGGCAGCAGGATGCCGGACGGCCCCTCGACGCGCGGTTGGCCGTCGTGGTGCTCGAACCGAGCGGGCACCCGCACAAGGTCGCCCCGATCCACCACAAAGCCGTTCGCGCCGCTGGTGGCCGGCACCATGAAGTCGCCGGCCACGCTCAGCGAGTCGTACAGGGCGATGCCGTCCGGCCCCAGGATCGAGAGCGCCACCGAGTACAACCCCGGCTGGAGCGGCGGCGCGTCGAAGGTGGCGTCTACCACGCCCTCGCCATCTACCATGTCGGGCACGTCGCGCGGGTTGGTGTCGGCCGCGCAGATGGTGACGCCCTGCTGCGGCGCGCGGATCGCGAAGCGGAAGATGGGGCGCTCCAGCGGGCGGAAGGTGCGATACTCGGCGCGCACGCGGATCGGCTCGCCGGGCTGGAAGACGTCGGTCGGGTTGCCGTCTGGGCCGAGCAGGCGCACGGTGGTGTAGCGCGCGTCGCCGGAGCCGCCGCGCGTCTCGGTGCGGTCGCGTGCGCCCTGCTGGCTGGCGGCCTTACGATTCACGTCGTCCAGGTACGCTGCGACGACGTCCTCGGTGGGGCCGAGCGCGCGGATCTCGCCCTTCTCCAGCCAGAGCACCTGCTTGCAGAGGCCGCGCACGTTGCCCAGGTCGTGCGACACCAGTACCACGGTCTTGCCGCTCTGCACGAGGCCGCGCATGGTGTCCACGGCCTTGCGCTGGAACGCCGTATCCCCGACTGCCAGCACCTCGTCAACGAGCAGCACGTCGGGGTCGCTGTGGGCGGCCACCCCGAACCCGAGCCGCGCGTACATGCCCGACGAGTACCACTTGACGGGCGTGTCCACGAACTTCTCGATGCCCGTGAACGAGACGATCTCGTCAAGGCGGCCGGCAATCTCCTTGAAGGTCAGGCCGAGGATCGCGCCGTGCAAGAAGATGTTCTCGCGCCCGGTCAGCTCAGCGTGGAAGCCTGCACCCAGTTCAATCAGCGAGATCACCTTGCCGGCGACCAGCACCCGCCCACCGGTCGGCCACGTCACCCGCGACAGCAGTTTCAGGATCGTCGTCTTGCCGGCCCCGTTCGGCCCGAGCATGCCGAGGCTGTCGCCCTCTTGTAGCTCGAACGAGACGTCGTTGAGCGCCCAATGCTTCGGGCGGCCGGTGCTCTTGCCCACGGCCTTGCCCGCCCAGGCTGCGAACAACTGGGTGAACTGCCGCTGCCGGCCGATGTTGTAGACCTTTGAGACGTTCTCGAAGCGTACCGCGAACATGATTACCGAGGAGACAGGAGCCAGAAGGCAGCAGACAGGAGAGTTGACCTGCTCTCCCCTCCTGACTCCTGACTCCTGACTCCTGACTCCTTCATCAAATGATGTCCGCGAAGTCGCGCTCGGCGCGCTTGAAGTAGATGTACGCCACACCCAGAATCACGACTGACATCACCGCCGAGATTGCCAGCAACTCCCAGTCCGGCGCGCGGCCATGCGCGATCACCGCCCGGAACGCATCAATGATGCCGACCATCGGGTTCAGCGCGTACAACGGCCACAGGTATTCTGGCACCGAGTCGCGCACCAGCGACAGGGCGTAGGAGACTGGCGTGATGTACAGCCACACTTGCAGCCCGAGCGTCACCACCGGTGCCAGGTCGCGGAACGACACGTTCAGCGCCGACGTGATGAGCGATAGCCCGACGATCAGCATGATCTCGATCAGCAGGAGCACCGGCACCAGCAGCAGCCACCACGTCGGCGCAATCTGGTACCAGACCAGCATACCCGCCAGCACCAGCGCCGCCGCCAGGAAGTCGATGAAGCGCGCCGCCACCTGTGAGATGATGATGACCTCGCGCGGGAAGTACGTCTTCGTGACCACGCTGCGCTGGCTCACCAGCCCGATAGTCGCCGTCGTCAGCGCGTTGGACAAAAATGTCCAGGGCACCAGCGCCACGTACGAGAAGATCGGGTACGGCAGCCCGTCTGATGGCAGCCGCGCGAACCGCCCGAACACCAGACTGAACACCACCATGAACGCCAGTGGCTGCGCGATGGCCCAGCCCATGCCCAACAGCGACTGCCGGTAACGGGCCTTGATCTCCCGTTGGGTCAGCGCGTAGATCAGTTCGCGGTACTGCCACAGTTGCAACAGCGCGCTCGGGGCGAACGTCGCTTTGCTGTCAACAATCGTGATCTTGCGCGGGCGCGCGGCCGGCACGCTCACGCGAGCTTCGCCAGCCGGTGCAGCACGAACTCGGCCACGCGCTTGGCGGCGCAGCCGTCCACGCGGTAGCACAATTCCTCGGCGGCACGCGCGCGGCCCTCGGCGTCCCGCCCCGGTACAAGCAGGTACGAGGCCACCTCGTCGATCAGCGCGGCCGGTGACTCAGCGACCCGCACCGCCCCGATGTCCACCAGTGGCTTGTAGTGCGTGTACTGGTAGAAACGTCGCGACGAGTCGATAAACGGCTTGTCGTCGTAGCCATCAAAGCCGATGTTCACGACTGGCGTGCCCGAGATCGCCGCCTCAATGGCAATGGTCGAGGCCACATTGACGATCACGTCGCTGTGCTTCAGCGTATTCGCCAGGTGCAGCCGGTTGTCGCGGCTCGGGTCCACATTCGACCCCTCCGCCACGACGGTCTCCTTGAACGGCTTCTCCACGATCACGTCTGGCTGCCCGACGAACCGCTCATACTTGCCGATGTCGTCGCGCGGATGGACGCGCACCAGCAGTTGGGTCGGGCCGCCAAAGCGCCCGTCGCGCATCGCCGCCACGATCTCGTCAGTTACGATCTCATGGTAGGTGTACAGGACCGGCGGGATCGTCGTCAGGGTGATCAGTTGCTTCGCGGGGTCCGCGCCGATGCGTTGCAGGAACGCCTCGCGGCTCACGTAGCTCTCAGGCCGTGCGTAGATGTCGAAGTGCGGCACGCCAGCCACGCAAACTTGCTGCGGCCGGTAGCCGTGAATCTCGACCGCCTGTCGCTTCATCGTCTCGTTCCAGACGGTCAGGCCGTCCACGCGGCGCAACGGTGCCGTCTTGGTGGTGAAGTGGTCCCACGAGAGATCAATCGCCAGGATCGGCACGCGGTTGGCGTCGGCGCGGCCCATCAGCGGACCCTCGCCGAAGTAGATGCCCGTGGTCGGCGTCAGCACCAGCGCCGGCCGCTCCCGCTCGAACAGGGCCGCGTACCGGTCGCCCAGGGTCGCCACGTCCAGCACCTTGAACAGGAACGGCAGCGACAGCGGCAGCCGCGTCACGCCGGCCAGCAGCGCCCGGACCGCCTTCATCTTCGGCGCACCGATGCCGCCGCGATCCAGGTACCGGACTTCGCGGCCCAGTTCTAGCTGGCGCTCGCGGGCGACCCGAATCCGCATGCTCTCGGTCGGCATCGTCTTGACGTACTTCTCTTGCAGCACGCGGATGATGCGCCGCTCGACGAAGCCCGGCTCGTGCGGCTGGAGCGGCTCGAAGACGACCTTCGGGCCGGCGAACTCGTCACGGAAGGCGGCTTCGCGCACCAGCGGCGACAGCACCACCAGCCGCCCGACCAGCGGCGACGCCTGCAGCAGGCGGAACACGTCCGTTCGCAACATGTTGGCCGCCGCCGTGCCCGACGGAACGCAGAGAAAGACGGTCGCGCCCTTACCCATGCGTGCGGCCCGTACGCATCAACGACGGCTGCACTTGGGACTGGCCGGGGAACTGCCGGCTGATGAGCGTTTGCTGCCCACGTCGTACGTTAGCTGCGGCCAACAAGTAGATAGTCGTACACCTGGCCTGAAGTACTTCGACCGTTGGATTTCCCCTCACCCGCGACCCCTCTCCCATGCGTGGGCGAGGGGAGCTAGCTGGATGATTTCCCCCCTCTCTCGCGCACCAGAGAGGGGTCGGGGGTGAGGGCTTCCCGGAACTTCCGGCGGACTTCGACCAGTGTGTACTAGCCATGGAAGGTCTGGGCCGCGCGTTCCAGGTCGGCACCGGCGTGCTCGCGGAGCCAGGTCAGCGTCTCGCGCAGGCCGTCCTCAAGCGACACCTGCTGCTCCCAGCCGAGGATGCGCTTTGCGCGGTCGTTCGCCAGCCAGACGTGCTCGCGGTTCTCGGACTGGCGCGTGATGTCTGGTTCGATGTCCGGACGGTCGGCCACCTTGATCATCAACTTCACCAGATCCAGCACCGTGATCGGCCGGTCAGGGTGGAAGTTGAACGCCCGGCCGCGCACATCCAGGCCCGCCGCGCGCTCGCCCAGCAGCACGTACGCCTGCACGATGTCGGAGACGAACAGGTAGCCCTTGCTCGGGCTGCCGTCGCTGCGGATCACCGGGCGCTCGCCGCGCACCAGCGACAGCAGCGTGCCGGGGATGATGTGGTCAAGGTGCGGGTCGGCCGGCCCGAAGATGTTCGCCGTGCGGGCCGCCACGACCGGCATGTTATAGGTCGCGGCGTAGCACCGCGCGATCACGTCCGTGCAGACCTTCGACGCGGCGTACGGGTCGTTGCCGTTCAGGGCGAACGACTCGTCAAACGGGCTGCTCTCCTGCTCGCCGTACGCCGTCAGGCTGGAGGCGACAGCGATCGAGTCGAGCTTGCCATAGGCGCGGGCGGCATCAAGCACGCACCACGTCCCGCGAATGTTCGACTCGAAGGCCGGCACGGGCGAGCGCGACGAAATGCTGATGCTTGACTGCGCGGCGAGATGGTAGAGCGTGTGAATGCCGTACTCTGACAGGAGCCGCTCGATCTTCGGCTGATCCGTCAGGTCGCCAAGCTCCAGGGTCATGCGGGCGCGCAGGCCAGGGTGCAAGTCTAGCGCCCCAGCGGGCGAGCGGTCGTACCCGACGACCTCGGCGCCGGCGTTCA
>JBBQBU010000235.1:0-8808 GCA_038318015.1 Chloroflexota bacterium
CCCCAGTATTGTCATCCTGAGCGAAGCGATGGATCTCCCAGACCAGCCGTCTTGTTTGGGAGATCCTTCGCGGACGCTCGCAAGCTCGCTGCTCAGGATGACATGGTGAGTGGGCTGCATTGCTCAGGATGACATGGGCACTGGCCGACCTCCGGGCGAGCGCAATACTGGTCGGTCTGAGGAGGTATGGCGCAGGCCCGGAACTACGCCGGCTTGTGAGAGGAGGCCGCGCCGGCGCGGGTATGAGGGCTGAGCTGACTTGTCAGAGGGTACTGCGTGGCTCGCGGGTAAGAAGCAGCACGGTCGGGCAGCGGAGCTACGCCGGCACTTCGACGGGCACGGCCACCGGGACCAGCACCTCGCGGAGCACCTGCTCGCGGTGGTGCTCCGCGTCGCCGTACAACGCTTCCAGCAGCTTCGCCTGCTTGAAGTACAGGTGCAGGTCGTACTCCCAGGTGAAGCCGATGCCGCCGTGCACCTGGATCGCAGATCCGCACACCTTGCGCGCCGCGTCGCCCACGTATGACTTTGCGACCGATGCCGCCAGCGCCGCATCCGGGGCGGCGGCGTCCAGCGCCCAGGCCGCGTAGTAGGTCGCGCCGTGGGCGTTCTCGACCTCCACCAGCATCTCGGCGCAGGCATGCTTGACCGCCTGGAACGTGCCAATCGGCTGCCCGAACTGCTCGCGCACCTTCGCGTACCCGACGCTCAGTTCCATGCACTTGCGCGCCGCCCCCAGCATGATCGCCGCCGCGCCAACAGCCGCCCGGCGCTGCACGATCTCAAGGATGCGCCAGCCGCCGTCAACCTGCCCGACCACCTGCTCAGGGCCGACCCGCACGTTCTCCAGCGAGACGGTGAACAGCTTGTTCGTCTGGTCGATCATCGCCGTTGGGGCGACCGACAGGCCCGGCGTGGCGCGATCCAGCGCAAAGATCGTGATGCCGTGGGCCGGGTCTGCCCCTGACGCCGCGTCCGAGCCTGATGTACGGGCCGCCACCAGCAGCACATCAGCCACCTGCGCGAACGGCACGAACCGCTTGTGGCCGTTCAGGACGTACTCGCTGTCGCGGCTCTGCGCCCGCGCCGGCAACGCGATGCCCGCCGGCCCCGCCGACAGCCGATCTTCCATTACGGCCAAAGTCGCCCGCAGCTTCCCCTCCGCGATGCCCGGCAGGTACGCCGCCAGTTGCTCACGGCTGCCGCCGGCCAGCAGCGCCGTCGTCGCCAGCACCACCGTCGCGAAGTACGGCCCGGGGTAGGCCGCGCGGCCCATCTCTTCGAGTGTCAGCGCCAGTTCGATCATGCCCAGGCCCAACCCGCCGTGAGCCTCGTCGATGGTCAGCCCCAGCAGGCCGGTCTCGGTCAGGTGGCCCCAGAGCGCCGCGCTGTAGCCGTCCGCGTGGTCAAGCTGCGCGCGCACTGCCGCCGGCGAACACTCGGCCGTCAGCACCTCGCGGACGAGGCCGCGCAGCATAGTCTGTTCCTGCGTGAAGTCGAAGTCCACCGTTCAGCCCTCCCGTCCGACGCGCTCGGCCCGGCCCACCCGGTCCGCTCGCGGCTCGCGCGGCAGCCCGAGCACCCGCTCGCCGATGATGTTCTTCTGGATCTCCGACGATCCGGAGTAGATGGTGCCGGCCCGCGACCAGAGGAAGTTGTAGGCCCAGGAGCCTTCGCCGTCGCGCGTCGGCACGATGTTCAGCGCAACCTCGTCCGGCGGATCGGCCATGATCTGCCCGTACGGCCCGAGAATCTCCTGCATCCACTCCTGGTGCCGCTTGTCCATCTCGCTGTAGTAGAGCTTGTCCACCGACGATTCCGGACCCGGCCGCTCGCCCTTCTCCAGCTTTGACAAGAGGCGCAGGCCGGCGTACCGCAGCACTTCGACCTCGGCCACCATCCGCCCGATCTTCTGGCGCACCAGCGGATCATCAATGGCGATGCCGCCGTTGCGGGGCAGCGTCTTGCAGACCTCGATCAGGCGATTGAGGACGGCTTTGTGGGCGGTGACGCGTGCGAGCAGACTGCCACCGCGCTCGAAGCCGAGGGTGGTCTGCGCCAGCACCCAGCCCTGCCCCTCTTCCCCGATCCGGTCCTCGACCGGCACCTTCACGTCGGTCAGGAACTCCTCGCAGAACTCCGAACTGCCGGTGATCTGCTTCAGCGGCCGAACCTCAATGCCGGGCGTGTGCATGTCGAGGATGAAGTACGAGATGCCCTTGTGCTTCGGGGCGGCCGGGTCGGTGCGAGCCAGCAGGATCGCGTAGTCGGCGTCCTTCGCCTGGCTCGACCAGACCTTCTGGCCGTTCACGACGTAGTGGTCGCCGTTGCGGACCGCCGTCGTCTTGAGGCTGGCAAGGTCCGAGCCGGAATCAGGCTCGGAGTACAGTTGGCACCAGAGTTCCTCGGCCGTCAGGATCTTCTTGAGATACTGCTGCTTCTGTCCCTCGGTGCCGTGGGCGATCAGCGTCGGCCCGATGAACCCGATGCCCAGCGTGTTGATGATGCCCGGCACGTTGGCACTCGCCATCTCCTCGCCGACGATGGCCTGCTCAATGGGGCTGGCCTCGTGGCCGCCGTACGCCTTCGGCCAGCCCATCCCGACGAAGCCGGCGTCGTACAACTGCCGATGCCAGGCCCGGCGCTCGGTCAGGGTGTCCAGGCGGCCGGGCCGGTGCTGTTCAAACCATGCCCGGACGCGTGCGCGATACGCGCGGTGCTCCGGACTCTCGTTCAGGTCCATGACTGGTCCCTCCTGCTCGCCGCCATTGGCACAGCCTACTGGTGCAGACGTGGCAGCCCTCGCCCCAGGATACCGAGATTGGACAGGATTGTCGTAGGGGAGCGATCACCCCTCACCCCCTGGCCATCCCACCATGGGGCCTCTCGGCTCCACGAACGGCGGCCGCTGCGCTGCGCGAATATCGGCTGCGATGTCGTCAGTAGGACGATATTCGCGCAGCCGCGCCCCGCTTTCTGTGGCCGCAGCCGCAACATCCCCTCGGTTACACGAACGACGGCCGCTGCGCGGCGCGAATATCGGCTGCGCCGACATCCCCTCCGCCTGCGGCGGAATCCCCCGTGTCGCCGCCTCCCCGCATCGCCGGAGCCCCGCAGCCCCCTCTCCCACTTGTGGGAGAGGGGGAATCTGACGGGAACATTCGGGCCGGCCTGCACGTTAACACGGGTGCCATGAGAAACGACCACGCGCCCGAAGAATCCCAGCACCCAGGCGTCCGCCGGGCGCTGCGCCGCGACGCCCAGCGCCAGAAGGCCCGCCAGGGCATGCGCGTGGGCGCCCGCCCCGACACCCTGCATCCGGTCACCGTTCGGCGTGTCAAGAAACTGACGAAGCGCCGCTAACAGCAGCGAACAGGTCTTCTGCGACACACTGAAGCGCCCCTGGTCCGAGTTCTCGGAGCAGGGGCGCTTTGGCGGTGAGGTTGCAGATCAGTAGGTCGCCTGTGCCGGGATGATGAGGCGATCACCGGGCGAGGACGCCGCCCGTGCTGACGATGCGCGGTCGGGTGTTGGGAGCGAGGCGATCCGGCACCCGGTCCCATTCGCCGGACGTGCCGTTACACTTGTACCTGGACGCCACCTGACCGTTCTGCGTGGTGCTCGTCCAGACGGTGCCAGCCGGCTGCTGTTTGCCGTCCGGGTCGGTGCAGGTCTTCGTGCCGCCGCCACCGCCTGTATTGGGCTCGGCGTACGCGTGCGAAATCGGCATGGCGATGACTGCCAGGGCCAGTAGTGATGCCGTTGCTATGGTGCGAATGCGTGTACGGGGTCCCATTTCTGTTCTCCTGCGCCAGTGCTATGTTCAGCGTACGCTCGCTTATCGCAACGCATGGTGGCGCGGAGTACAGTGGCTGCGTTAGCTGGCGAACGCTGACACTGATCCGCTCCCGACTACCGACACGTCACAATCGGGCGCCGACTTGACGGCGCACCGTCCGCGCTGACAGAATCCGCCGTCGCCAGTTCCACGCACCGTCACCGAGCGGGCGGCTGCGCGGCCTCTGGAAAGGACCCCGATGCACCTGGACTTCCTCCCGATCCCGTTCTGGGCGATCATCCTCCTGCTGATCGTCATCGTCATCCCCACGTACGTGATGATCACCGGCCGCAACGCCGAGGGCGGCCTGCGGGGCCGCACCAGCCACGGCTGGAGCCGCTGGCGCGAGCTGTCGCAGAAGGCAGCCGACGTGCAGGCGCGGGTACTCCTCACCGTCTTCTACTTCACGGTCATGGTGCCGTTCGGCGTCGTGATGGGGTTGATGAAGGATCCGCTGAAGATCAAGACCCGGCCGACCGGCACCTACTGGGTCGAGCGCAAGCCAACCTCAGAGACGCTCGCGGACGCCAAGCGCCAGTTCTAGCCAGTTCCAGGAGCGCGGCCGCAGCCGTACGCCCGGTCATGCCAACGCTGGACGACCGGACGCCCGGCGGCACCCCTCATCGCCCCATCACTCCACGGCCCGTGGTGCCGGCGAATGCTGCCCGGCCCGACGTATCCGGACGGTTCGCCTGCCCGCTACAGGATGAGCGGTTTGGCAAGGCTCGTAGGGGGTTGCCGCTGGCAACCCCGCTTCTACACGCCCGCCTGTTCGGACATCATGAGCCGCGTCATTCGCCGCTTTACGATGCGAGCCGGCGCGCTTCCTCGACGACACTCTGCACGTCCAGTTCATCACCGTTCAACAGCGCCCGGATCTGCCCGCGCCCGTCGATCAGGACGAACCGGTTGCTGTGGATGATCTCTGGCGTGCCGCCCGGCGTCCGGGCCGTCGCCGGGGGACGCCCGACCTTGAACCCGCCGATCAGCAGGTCGTCAATGGCCTGACGGCTGCCGGTCAGGAAGCGCCATTCGTTCGGCATCGCCCCGAAGCGTTCGCCGTAGGTCCGGAGCGCGTCCGGCGTGTCGTTCTCCGGATCGACGGTGAACGACACGATGACGACCTTGTCGCCCAGCAACTTCGCCTGCCGAAGTTGGTCGCGCACCTGGGCCATCGTTGCCGTCAGCAGCGGGCAGATGTCCGTGCAGGTGGTGAAGATGAAGTTGGCGACGACCACCTTGCCCGACAGGTGCGACGAGGAGAACGGCCGGCCGGTCTGGTCCGTCAGGTCAAACGTCGGGGCCGGGAACAACGTCGGCAGCGACGAGGCCGGGCGGCAGGCAACGCCGAGCACCAGCAGGGCGGTGGCCGCGAGCAACGCCAGCCGCGTCACCCGAGCACGTGCACGGTGCCGACCAGTGGCTACGCGCCGCGCACCAGTCGACTGAGCATTCGGCTGCACGTCGCCGCGCGTCACCCGAGCGTCTGTCGGTCGATCACCATCGCGACAAACAGCAGCGCGAGGTAGAGGATCGAGTAGCGGAACAGTCGGCGGGCGGCCATTGCATCGGCCTCGCGCCAAAGCCGCACGGCGTAGTAGATGAAGACGGCCCCGAGCGCCGCAGCCGAAACGATGTAGACCACACCCAGGAAGCCGAGCGTCCAGACGGCCACCGTCAGGGCAACCATCGCCAGAGAGTACCAGAGGATCTGCTTCCGCGTTTCCTCCTCGCCACGCACAATCGGGAGCATCGGGACGCCAGCGGCGGCGTACTCGCGCTGCATCAGCAGCGACAGCGCCCAGAAGTGGGGCGGGGTCCAGACGAAAATGATGGTGAAGAGCCAGATTGCCAGCCAGTTGACCTCGTTGGTGACGGCGGCGATGCCGACCACGGGAGGGATCGCCCCAGCCGCGCCGCCGATGACGATGTTGAGCGAGGTCCAACGTTTCAGCCAGCGCGTATAAATGAAGACGTAGAACAACAGCGCGAAGAGCGTCAGGGCGGCCGACAGCACGTTGACGAACGCCACCATCAGCGTGAACGACAGGATGCCCAGGCAGATGCCGAAGAAGAGGGCGTTCAGCGGCGGCACCATCCCGCCAGGGATCGGGCGCGCGGCAGTCCGGCCCATCAGTTCGTCAATGTCGCGGTCGATGTAGTGGTTGATCGCGCCGGCCCCGCCTGCGCCAAGTGCCCCGCCCAGCAGCGTGAAGAAGATTAGTTCGAGCGGCGGCAACCCACGGTGCGCCATCAGCATGGCGGCCAGGGTGGTGATGAGCAGCAGCACGACGACGCGCGGCTTGGTCAGCGTGAAGTAGGCCGAGACGACGCCGCGCCGAACGGCCGCAGCATCGGGGACATGGTCGTCCGCGTACGCGGCATCGGACGAGGCCGGCGGCGCGGCGATCTCAGGCCGGCGCAGGTGCCACGTCATGCTCATCAGCACGACCATCATCGACCAGACGGCAGAGGCCCCGGCGACGTGGAGCGTCTGAATGATCCACAGCGGCGCAGCCACCGGCGCTCCGAGCGCGGACGCCGATGACGAGACGGCCGGATTCTGCCCTGACTGCACGACGCCGGCCTGAATCGACTGGAGCACCAGCGCCGGCCCCACGAGGACCGCTACCGCACCAATCGTGATCTGCGCGACGATGACGACGACGAGGCTGAAGACGACGCGCTTGACGGCCGGCGGCAATCCGGGCGTCCTGGCGGTCTTCCAGGCAATGACGCCGACGAGCACGGCAACAGCGTACGCCAGCAGTCGGTGGGTCAGGTGCAAGTCAACGAGGCCGCTGCCCCCGAACGGCATCAGTTGGCCGTTGCAGAGCGGAAACCCGGTGCAGACCCAGCCGGCCCCTAAGGCACGGGTCAGGCCGCCCACGACCAAGAGGAGATAGGCCAGGCCCGTCGTCGCCAGGACGAGCCGCCAGTAGCCGGTCAGGCGCTCACGAGTGATACGCGGCGGCATGGCCGGCCCGTCCACGGCAACGGCGAGGCCGCCATTTGCAGCCACCCTTGCCGCGATGTTCACCCACAAGACGAAGCCGAGGATGATGAACGCAAAGCTCAGGTGGACCATTACCGACAGGGTGTGCGTGTCCAGCCAGACGACGACCGCCCCCAGGAGAATCTGTGCGGCCAGCATGAACGGCACGGCGGTGGCGGTGACGACGATGTGGCGGACGTGGCGCGCCCAGACCCAGGCCGCCGCGACCGTCGCCAGGATCATTGTCGAGACGATGGCTGCCGTAAAGCGGTGGCTGAACTCGATCCAGGCGGAGACGTTCGGCGGTGGGACAAACTGCCCGTGGCACAACGGCCAGTCTGGGCAACCCAGGCCAGAACCCGTCGAGCGCACAATAGCGCCCACCACGATCAAGAGGTAGGTGCCGATAGCGGTAAGCAGGGCAAGGCGTCTGAGGGCAATCATCGGGGGCATTATAGCCCCCGATCCTGCCAGGAGACCCCACCCATTCGTGTGGGGAAAATTCAGGACATTGGAACCGGGGGGACGGCGGTATACTCTGGCGAAGGTTCCTGCCGGTTTCTTTCGCACGGTGGGCAGAGGTGACAGTATGGACGATCTGGATCGGCAGCTCCTCAACCGCATTCAGGGTGACTTCCCGCTCGTGCCGCGGCCGTTCGCCGAGCTTGGCGCGCCGCTCGGCATGTCGGAGGATGAGACGATCACGCGGATGCGCGCGCTCAAGGCCGGCCGGATCGTGCGGCAGATCAGCGCAATCTTCGACACGAAGAGCCTCGGCTACAAGTCGAGCCTGGTGGCGATGCGGGTGGACCCATCGCGCATCGCTGAGGCCGCGCGCATCATCAACGAGCATCCGGGCGTGACGCACAACTACGAGCGGAACCATGAGTACAACCTCTGGTTCACCATCGCCGTGCCGCCGACCTCAGACCTGGAAGCGGTGGTGCAGCGCATCCACGAGCTGACGGGCGCGGAAGTGACGCGCGTGATGTACACGCTGCGCCTGTTCAAGATCGGCGTGAACCTGGACATGACGGGCCAGCGCCCTGCCGATGCCATCGCCGCGCCGGAGTACCGCGAGCAGGACCGCGTCCGCGCCCGTGACTTCACGGTGGACGAGCGGGACAAGCAGGTCATCCGCGAGCTGCAAGAAGACTTGCCGATTGAGGCCCAGCCGTTCAAGGCGCTGGCGGAGCGGATCGGCCTGGACGAAGCGGGGCTGTTCGCGGCGATGCACAGCTTGATGGAGCGCGGTTTCATGCGTCGGATGGCGGCGATCCTCTACCACCGGCGCGCGGGCTTCCGGGCGAACGGCATGGGCGTCTGGGCGGTGCCGGAAGAGCACGTGATCGAGATTGGCGAGCAGATGGCATCGTTCGCGAACGTGAGCCACTGCTACCGCCGCCCGACCTACCCTGACTGGCCGTACAACGTCTTCACGATGGTACACGGGCAGTCCACGGAGCAGTGCGAGGAGATCCTGACGGCGATCTCGCGCACGACCGGTGTGAGCGAGTACATCAGCCTGTACTCGACGCGCGAATATAAGAAGACACGACTACATTTTTACACTGACGCCTACGAGCGTTGGGAAGCACAATACATGCCGCAGCCGGAGGTCGTACCGGCGACGTGATGGCCCGCAGCCCACGGATCAGGTAGCTGTGCGCACGCGCGTGCGCACAGCCGTCACCTTTCGAGGCTGAGGAACGGCCAGATACTCCCGATCTCAGCGGCGGCTGCCTTCACGAGTTCGACGACGCGCTCATCCTGATACACCAGCCGAAACGCCGGTGCCACCACGCTCACCGCACCCACCACCTGCGTGCCGCCGGCCGATGTGATCACAGGAGCGGCGACGGCTACCACTTCAGGTCCCGTTTCCTGCTGGTTGGTGGCGTAGCCCCGCTCACGCACCACGTGCAGTTCGCGTTGCAGCGCGTCGAGGTCAGTGATGGTGTTCTGGGCGAGGCGT
>JBBQBU010000236.1:0-8764 GCA_038318015.1 Chloroflexota bacterium
CGTCTCCCCTCTCCCACAAGTGGGAGAGGGGTCGGGGGTGAGGGCCGCTCAGGGACCGAGAGTGAGGGCCACGTACCCGCATGATTAAGCTGCTGCACATGGCCGATGTCCACATCGGCATGGAGAACTACGGCCGCCTCAACCCCGAGTCCGGCCTGAACACACGCCTGCACGACTTCCTGGACACGCTGGACGAGGCCGTCGACCGGGCGATTGCCGAACAGGTTGACGCGGTGGTGGTCGCCGGCGACGTGTACAAGTCGCGTGACCCGTCCCCAACGCACCAGCGCGAGTTCGCCCGGCGCGTGCTGCGGCTGACCCGCGCCGACATCCAGGTGGTGCTGGTCCCTGGCAACCACGACACCCCAATGGCCGCCGGCCGCGCCACGTCGCTGGACATTTTCCGCGCGCTGGAACTGCCGGGCGTCAACGTCTTGCGGCGCATCGGCGTGACGCGCATCGCGACGAGGAGCGGGCCGCTGCAAGTGGTGGCGCTGCCGTGGATCGTGCGGAGCGTCTTCATGGCCGACGACGCGCGCAAGAACCTCCCGATGCAGGAGCTGTTGGAGAACATCGGCGGGGTCATCGACGAGGCGCTGCAAGAGGCCTGCGCGTCGCTTGATCCGGCCATCCCCGCCGTGCTGGTCGGGCACGCCCACGTCTTCGGGGCGCGCGTCGGGGCCGAGCGGCTGCTGACGCTGGGCAACGACCCGATGCTGAACGCCAGCATGCTCGATCTACCGGGTGTCGGATACCACGCAATGGGGCACATCCACAAGCACCAGGCCGTCGTCACCGGGCAGCGTGCCGTCGTCTACGCCGGCAGCATCAACCGGGTGGACTTCAGCGAGGAGAGCGAGCCGAAGGGGTTCGTGCTGGTCGAACTCCAAGCCGGCAAGAGCGAATGGGAGTTCGTGCCGGTCAAGGCGCGTCCGTTCCTGACGATCCGCTCCGAGCCGTTCTCGGATATCCCGACTGACGAGGTCATCAAGACGATTTTGCGGGCCGGCCCGCGCATCGACGGCGCTATCGTCCGGCTCCAGTTGGCGGGCACCCGCGCGCAACTCAGTGCCATTGACGAGCGCGAACTACGCCGACACCTCGCCGAAGCACACTTCGTCATACCGATTCAGCGCGAGTTCACCGACGAGGTGCGGCAACGCTTCGCCGGGGCCGACGTGCAAGGCCGCACGCCGCTGGAACTGCTGTCGCTCTACTTCGAGCGGCAATCGACCACCATCAACACGGACCGCCGCGAACAGCTGCTGGCCCGCGCCCGCGCCCTGATGAGCGCGGGCGAGTGAGTGAGCGACGAACCCGATGATTCCTGTGCGCCTCGCCCTCCGCAACTTCATGTCCTACACCGACGTGCACGAGCCGCTGGTGTTCGAGGGCATCCACGTCGCGTGCCTGACTGGTGAGAACGGGGCCGGCAAGTCCAGCCTGCTCGACGCGATCACCTGGGCGCTGTGGGGCTACTCACGGGCCGGGGCCGGCTCCGGGCAGCAACTGGTCCACACCGGCCGCACCGAGATGGAAGTGGACTACGAGTTCAAGCTCGGCGGCGAGACCTACCGGGTGGTCCGGAAGTGGGCGGCGTCGCGCGGCCGGAGCGGCAGCGGCACGACGGCTGTCGAGCTGTCAATGCAGGACGGCGACGCCTTCCGCTCGATCAGCGGCAACACGTCCTCTGAGACGAACAAGAAGATCGAAGCGCTGCTGCGGATGAGCTACGCCACCTTCACCAACTCGGCGTTCATCTTGCAGGGGCAGGCGGACGCTTTCACGACGAAGACGCCGGCGCTGCGCAAAGAGGTGCTTGGCGAGATTCTGGAGCTTGCCGAGTACGACCGGTTCCAGACCCTCGCGCGCGACGAGGTCCGCACCCGCGACGCCCGCCACCGCGAACTGGATGCGCGCGTTCGTGAGGCCGACGCCGAGTTGCAGGAGCGCCCGACCTACCAGGCGGAACGCGACCGCCTGGAAGGCGTCGTCGGGGAGCTGGACACGCGCATCCAGCAGGACGACGTGACGCTCCGGCTGGTGCAGGATCAGGTGAGCCACCTGGCTGCCCAGGAGCGTGAGCTTGGCGAGGTCACAAAGCGCGTGCAGCAGGCCGAGGCCGAGGTCGGGCGGCAGCGCGGCCTGCTCGCGGAGCACGACAAGGCCATTGACTTGCTCCGGCGCACGCTTGACCACGCCGCCGACATCGAAGACGGCGCGGCGAACCTGTTGCGAACCCGGCAGGCCGACGAGGCGCTGACGAAGAAACTGCACGAACTGACGCCGCTGACGGCAGAACGCAGCCGCCTGGAAGGGGTCATCAACACGGCCCGCACGCGCCTGGAGGGAGAGCTACGCAGCCAGCAGCAGCATCTTGCCCGCCACGAGCGCGAGGCTGGGCGCGTGGCGGAGCACGAACAGGCGCTGACGAAGGCCCGCCAGGATCAGGAGCAGTTCGGCGTCATCCAGCAGCGGCAGGCCGAGGTTGAGCGCAAGCTGGCCGCGACCCGCGAGCAGGCGGCCGAGCTGCGTGGCGCGAACGTCGGCCTCAAGAATGAGATGAAGGCCGTAAAGTCGCGCATTGACACCATCCAGACCGAGCCGATCTGCCCGATCTGCCGGAGCCAGCTCGACGAGGGGGCTCGGGGCCGCCTGACCGCCGAGTACACGGCCGAAGGCAAGGCCCAGCGCGCCCAGTACGACGAGAATCAGGCCCACGCCAAGCAGCTTGACGGTATCATCGAGCAGGGCACAGCCGACCAGAAGCGGCTGGCTGACGAGGCCGGACAGGTGGCCGGGGCCGAGCGCCGGCTTGCGACGGCCGAACACGCCCTGGAGGCCGCCCGCGCCGCCGCCCGAGAGGTCGAGAACGCCCGGCGCGAGCAGGCGAAGCTCGAAGACCAGTTGGCGCGCCACGCCTACGCCGAAGCCGAGGCCGCCCTGTTGCACAACACGGTGGCGCGTATCGAGGCGCTCGGCTACGACCAGGCCACCCACCGGCGCGTACGCGGCGAGTTGACCGGGCTGGTGGACTATGAGCGGCTAGCCCAGGAGTTGGCCGGTGCGCGGCAGGCGATGGCGCTGCGTGCGGACACCCGGACCCACGTCCAGACCACGCTGGCGTCGTGGCAAGAGCGGCAGGACGAGGACCGTGCGCGCATCATCGTCCTGCGCGAGCAGGTGGCGGGGCTGCCGGCCCTGCGCGAGCGCGCCGCCGCCGCCGAGCGCGCCATCGCCCAACTGCGCCGCGAGCACACCACCGCAACCAGCACGCTCGGGGAGGCCCGCCAGCGCCTCAACTACCTGGACCGGCTCCAGCAGAGCCGCGCCGAGCGCCTGCAAGAGCTTGACGACGTGCTGCGTGAGAAGGGGCTGTACACCGAACTGGCGACAGCGTTCGGGCGGAACGGCATCCAGGCCATGCTGATCGAGGTCGCCATTCCCGAGATTCAGGACGAGGCGAACCGCCTGCTGGCGCAGATGACGGCCGGCAAGATGCACCTGGAGTTGAAGACCCAGCGCGAGCGATCCAGCGGCGACGGCCAGATTGAGACGCTCGACGTGATCATCCACGACAACCTCGGCAGCCGTGCCTACGAGATGTACTCCGGCGGCGAAGCGTTCCGCGTGAACTTCGCGCTGCGGATTGCGCTGTCACGGCTTCTGGCCCAGCGGGCAGGCGCGCGTCTGGAGACGCTCGTCGTGGATGAGGGGTTCGGGAGCCAGGACCAGGAAGGGCGGGATCGGCTGGTCGAGGCGATCAAGAGCGTCGAGAACGAGTTCGCAATGATCCTCATCATCACGCACCTGGACGACCTGAAAGAGCGCTTCCCGGTCCGCATTGAGGTGCAGAAGAGCCCCGAGGGGACCGTTCTGCACACCGAATGGGCCTCCTGAATGGGCCAAAGGGCTGCACACCTCTTCCCGAAACAGGCATTCACGGGCATAAAACACCACTTTGTCAGTTTTCATCCGACTTTCTTAATTGCCCGTTGAGATCAGCGGTTGTGATGGCTCTGTGCGACAATATGTGATGGCTCGGCGGGCTTCTGAGTTGCCGAGGCGAGCCGGCGCGTAGCGGATTTTCTGGAGGCGCATCGTGACCGAAACAGAGATGTCACGACGCTGACCAGAAGGGGACGTCAGCCCGGCGGCCCCGCGTCGCGCGTTTGAGACGACGGAAGTTGCGGATCCGGACCAAAAGTCAAGCTGTGGCGAATCCCTTCTGGCCCTCGCTCGTCGTTTCCATACAGAGACCCCGATTCCGGCCCCGCGTGACTACTTTGTGACAGGGCTGTGGTTGACGGTTTCGAGCCTAGCCCCTACTATTCGGGGGCTTCGCAAGGGCTGGCACGCGTCAGCGTCTCAGTAAACCCCGCTGGAAGGGCACCGCCGCGCGATGATTGGTTCCGCAGACCTCGCCCTGGAATATCGGCAGACGCTCGCTGACGAAGCGGGCGGCCAGTCGGCATCCAGCCAACAACCAGTCTCTCGTCTGGGCCTTGACCGCCGAATGAGTCGGCGCGGGGCACTGGCACTCCTGCTGGGAACAGCGGCACTCTTTGCCGTTGAGGGCCAACCGGCCCATGCACAGGACGCGTCCTCGGCTGAGGAAACGTCGTCCGTTCCGCCCGCAGACGGTGGTGAGGGCGCTTCAGACGCTCCCCCCGAGGGTGCTCCCGCCGAAGCAACCGCACCGATCACCCCGAAGACCTACGTGGTCCAGGCGCAGGACACCCTGTACTCCATCGCTAGGCGGCATGGGGTCAGTGTAGACGCGGTGCTGTGGGCCAACAACCTGACCGACGCCAACGTGCTGAAGGCCGGGCAGACGCTCACAATTCCGCCGTCCACAGGCAAGCTGCACACGGTCAAAGATGGTGACACGGTCGAGTCGCTGGCACAGGCGTACAGCGTCTCGAAAACGGGCATTGCAGCGGTCAACGGTGTGGCGCAGGATGCCACCCTGAAGCCGGGGCAGCGCCTGTTGATCCCCGTCGCCATCAAGCCGCCCACGGGCGAGCCGCCGGCATTCGCGCCGGTGTCGTTGTCGGCCGCCAGCGCAGAGGAGCCGGTCTCCATTCCTGCGAACGGTGGTACCGGCTCTCCGACGCCGCCGCTCGTCTCGACGGTCTCCCCGCTGACGCAGGTTCCGGGCGTGATGACGGCCACCGGCGCACCGAGCGTTACCGTCACCAACCGCAAGGTGCCGAAGCTGGCCTGGCCGATCCCGAACAACCCGCCGAACAGCGGCGTGAGCCAGGCGTTCCGGCCCGGCCACACCGGCATCGACATCTACGCCCCGGAAGGCACGCCGATCAAGGCCGCCGCCCCTGGGACCGTGAAGATGGCCGAGAAGAATCCGGACGGCTTCAGCGGCTATGGCTGGATCGTCATTCTCGACCACGGCGACGGCATCACGACGTGGTACGCACACTGCGGCGGGTTCTCCGTCAAGGAGGGCGACAGGGTGAAGGTGGGCGACACCATCGGCACCGTCGGCATGACCGGCCGCACGACTGGGCCGCACTTGCACTTTGAGCTGCGCGTTGCCGCCAGTGCCGTTGACCCGAAACTGGCGCTCGGCTAAACGCTCGTCTTCCCCAGGCTGACCGGCCCCCTTCCCGCGTGCGGGCAGGGGGCCTTTTGCTGCCGATGGCATGGCCGTCACGCGTGGCGTAGGGCGCGCACCCGACGGACTGCTGCACGACGTGTTTGGCTACGGCTACCCGGAATCGGCGCAGATCATCGGGCAGGCCGAGGCGGCCTGCCGGCAACTGGTGGCGCGAGCGCGGCGGCGGGGTGCTGGGCGCCGGCGCCAAGTCCCCGACGCCGGTCAGCATCGAGCATGGCACGGTGAACGGGCAGCCGGGCTTGTTGCTCTACGCGGACGGGGTGCTGCTGGGGGTCTGCTCGTTCGACGTGGGCGCGGGCCAGATTCAGGCAGTCTACGTGCAGGTGAACCCGCAGAAGCTGCCCGCACCGGGGCCGCATGGGAGTGCGACGGGCGAGTCCTGACGGCTGGCACGGTCCGACAGCATTGCCTACGGCGTCCAGGCGGTGAGGGCCGCCGCCACGCGCGTCAGGACTGGCCCCCAGGTGTTCGGCTGCTCCTGCCGGAACAGGCGCACTGACGGATACCACGGCGAGTCGTCGCGGCCCAGCAGCCAGCGCCAGTCGTGGGTGGCCCAGGGCAGCACCCAGGCCGGCCGGCCCAGCGCCCCAGCCAGGTGCCCGACCGACGTGTCCACCGTGACGACCAGATCGAGCAGGCTGAGGAGCGCCGCTGTCTCCGCGAAGTCGGTGAGTAGCGGCGCGAGATCGACGACATCTAGCCCCGGCGGTGGCGTCTGTGCCTCGGCGGCCGGCGCGCCGGTCTGAAGACTGTAGAAATGCACCGGCCGGCCTTGCGTCGCCTGGATTATGCGGGCAGCGTCGGCCAGCGGCGCGAAGTCGAGGAGGTGGGCCGACCGCTGGACGTTCAACCGATGGTCCGGGCTGCCGGCCCAGACCAGCCCGACGCGCAACGGCGGCCGGCTGTCGCGGGCCGCGGCAGCGGCGAGGCGGGCCGCCCAGGCCGCGGCTCGGGCTGGGTCGGCGTGCAGGTACGGCACCGGGCCGGGGATCGTCTCCAGTGTCGTGCCGAAGATGCGCGGCAAGTCTGGCAGGGAGGCTACCCAGTCATGCAGCGGCAGCGGCTCGCCGGGGGCCACCAGCGTGCTGATACCCGGCAACGTGGCAAGAACGTCCTGCACCTCGGGGCGGCACCGCACAACGACCCGCCCGCCGCGTTCGGCCACCAGCGGGATGTACCGCGCAAACTGGAACGTGTCGCCGTGGCCCTGCTCGGCTTCCAGCAGGACCGTGTTGCCGGCCAGCCGTTCGCCTTGCCAGCGGGGGGCCGTCGCGGGCGGCTGTGGCCCGACCAGCTCAGGTAGCTGCCAGCGCCACGCGTACTCGCGCCAGCCCTCGTCGTAGCGGCCGTCGAGCAGCAGCAGGCCCGCCAGACCGAAATGCGTGGCTGCGTGTTCCGGGAACAGGGCCGCTGATTCCCGAAGCAGCGCTTCAGCAGCGGGCAGGTTGCGGCCGTCCAGCAGCGTCAGGGCGAACTCAAGGCGCGCTTCGACAGAGTCCGGGGCCAGGATGAGCGCCTGCCGCAGACTGCCCTCAGCGGCCGACAGGTGCCCCAACTGCCGGTGCACCGCCCCGAGGTTGAAGTGAAAGAGCGGCTGTGTCGGTTCCACGGCTGCCGCCCGCCCGATCAGCGCCAGTGCGTCGTCGTAGCGCCGTTCGTCGCGGCGGATCAGTCCCAGCAGGTGCAGCGCGTCGGGATCGTCGGGGGCCACGGCCAGCACCGAGCCATAGCCGGCAGCCGCGTCGGCCAGCCGCCCAGCTTGATGGTGCCGCACGGCAGCCTCAAGGGCCGCGCGCAGCACCTGCACGGTCGGCGGGAGCGAGGCAGTAGCCGGCGAGGGCGGCAGTTGGTCGTGCGAGTGGCCGGGCGCGTGTGTCTGGCCGGGTGCGTGGTCGTGCTGGTGCACCGAGGCTGGTGGGGCTAGTGGGGCTGGCGGGGCAGCCGGTCGCGGCGTCGGGTGCTCTGGTCTGGCGGATTGCAGCGGCGGGACTGACGGCCGCACCGGCACCGGCACCAGCCGTGCGCCGGCCGCGCGTCGCCGCACCAGCGTGCGCCGGCGCGGCACCGCCACGCGCTCAAGGCCGTCAACGTTCTGCTGCACGCTCTTGGGGAGGGCCAGCAGGTTCAGCGAGATCGTGCCCGGAAACACGTCCTCCGGGTTCTCTTTGAAGTTCCCGGGGTTATAGAGCGGCACCGAGTGCCAGTACATCGTGTAGCCGTGGTCGTCCAGCCACCAGAGGATCTCGTTGCGGCGCTCCTCGCGGTCGGCCTCCACGTACAGGATCGGCTGGCAGCGTTTGATGGTGTCGGTCGCACCGCGCAGGACCGCCAGTTCCATGCCTTCCACGTCGATCTTGATGAGGTGGCACGCCGCCAGCGCAAAATCGTCGATGCGAACCACCTCGACCGGTTCGCCGGTCGGCGCGGTGTCCGGGTCCAGGGTGCCACCGAGTTCGACGCCGCCGAAGTTGTTGGCCGTCGCGTAATCGAGCGGTGGCACCTGCACCAGCCCGGCCTGTGCCCCGAGCGCCCGCTGCTGGCAAAACACGTTCGTCAGGCTGTTGATCGCGACGTTCGCCACCAGCGTCTGGAACACGATGCGCTGCGGCTCGAAGGCGTAGACGAATCCGTTCGGGGCGACGGCCCGCGCCAACGGGACCGCGTGGGTGCCGATGTTCGCGCCGGCGTCCACCACCACCATGCCCGGCCGCAACACCTGCCAGAGCAGCGCGAGTTCCCCATCGGACCACTCGCCGTACAGATCCAGCGAGCGCCCGATGTAGGCGTCGTGCCGATTGATCAAGAACAGCCCGTGCCGGGTCTCGGTCAGGATGTTGAACGGGTCGCTCGGCTCCACTCATGCCTCCGGGAACTGCGGTCAGCGTCAGGGTGCGCGCCGACGGGCCTGCGAACGATAGGCCTTTGGGAATGGGGCGCGCCGCCGGTGGGAAACGCCCCTATGATGGCCGGGATGCCCGCCCGGCGCACCACTCGCGCCAGAGCATCCGGTACGCGTCCTCGGCGGCGCGGGTGTAGGCGCGCGTGTCGCCGATGGGCGACGCCAGCAGCCGCGCTCGGAGGGTAGCACGCTCGCTGGCGAGCCGTCCCAGATCGGCGGCGGCCTGA
>JBBQBU010000237.1:0-8748 GCA_038318015.1 Chloroflexota bacterium
GTCGGCGACTGGCTTCGGGTTGGCCGCGATCACCTCATCGACGATGCGCGTCAGCTCGTCCGTGTCGCTGACCTGGGTCAGCCCCAGTTCTGCCACGACGATAGACGGAGCCTTACCGCTGCGGTACATCTCCTCGAACACTTGCTTTGCCGCCGTCTGGCCGATGGTGCCATTGTCCACCAGCGTCAGCAACTCGGCCAGGTGCGCGGGCTGCGGCAGGGCGGCCGTGCTGTCCTCGTCGCCGGACTCCTTGAGCAGCCGGAACAGTTCGGTCTGAATCCAGTTGCCGACCTTGCGCGCGTCCGGGTACAGCGCCAGCGACTCTTCGAAGAACGTCCCGACCTCAGCCGAAGCCGTCAACTGGCCGGCCACATACGGCGTCAGGCCGTGCTGCGCGACGTACCGCTCGCGACGGGCGTCCGGCAACTCCGGCAGGTTCGCCTTGAGGTTGGCAACCCAGTCCCGGTCAATGAACAGCGGCGGCAGGTCCGGCTCCGGAAAGTAGCGGTAATCGTGGGCCTCTTCCTTCGACCGCTGCGACACCGTGACGCCGCGCTCCTCAATCCAGCCGCGCGTCTCCTGCACCACGCGCTCGCCCCGGCCCAGCACCTCGGCCTGCCGCTTGATCTCAAACTCGATGGCTCGGAAAACGGCCCGGAACGAGTTCATATTCTTGATCTCGGCCTTCGTGCCGTACTCCTGCTGCCCGACCGGCCGCAGCGAGATGTTGGCGTCACAGCGGAACGAGCCTTCGTCCATGTTCCCGGTCGAGACGCCGAGCGCCCGCACAATGGCGCGCAGCTTCTGGAGGTACGCCCGCGCCTCGGCAGCCGAGCGGATGTCGGGATTGCTGACGATCTCCATCAGCGGCGCACCCGAGCGGTTCACGTCCACAAAGCTGGCGGCATGGCCGTCGCTGTCGGTGCCGTGGACGAGGCGGGCGGTGTCCTCTTCCTGGTGGACGCGCTCGATGCCGACCCGCGTCTCCTTGCCGTCAACTTCGACCTCGAGCCAGCCGTCCTTCGCAAATGGCAAGTCGTACTGCGAGATCTGGTACCCCTTCACAAGGTCGGGGTATGGGTAGTTCTTGCGGTCGAACTTGCTGGCCTCGGGGATTTCGCAGTTGAGCGCCAGCCCCGTCATGATCATCATTTCGACGGCGCGCCGGTTGATGACGGGCAGCGTGCCGGGCATGCCCAGGCAAACCGGGCAGACGTGGCTGTTCGGGGCCGCGCCGGCGTACTCGGCAGAGCAGCCGCAGAACATCTTGCTGGCCGTCAGGAGCTGGCAGTGAACTTCCAGCCCGATGACGGCCTCATAGGCGGTTCCGGCAGTTTCGGATGTGGGGGACGGTGACGGGGGCGGCGCGCTGTCGATGGCCATGTTCCTCGCTCACCACCAGGGTTACGGGCGGTGCCACGAAGTATACCAGCGGCTTCACCCCCTCAGGATTCGTCAGGAGATAACCGTCTCATCAGCGGGCGCTTACATAAGGAGTCAGACTGCCTTCGGGTGTAACGGTTATTCCCTTGCAGATCCTCACCCCCTGCCACTGTCCCGCGAGCAGGAGAGGAACAGAACGAGCGGCTACTGCAATGGCGATACCTTCGTCGGGATCAGGATGACGGACTCCTGGCCGATCAGCGGGCTGGGGCCGCCGGTCGCGCGCTGCGCCAGCAGTTCCTTGTCGGCGGCCATCGCCTCGCGGACTGCCGTGCGGTGCTGGAGGCTGTCGTAGACCCACAGGTGCTTCGCCGCGTTGAGGCCGCCAACCTCGGTCGTCCAGAGCCCCACCAACTTTGAGTGTGTCTCGCGCTGGGCCAGCGACCGCTTGAAGCCGGCCGCCCAGCCGCCAATCGCGCCCGGCAGCGCACTGTAGGTCCGCAACTCGAAGATGTGGCCGGTCCCTTCGACTGTCCGCAACCCGATGTCGTCGTCCAGCGTCAGAAACATGTTCTCCTGCTTCTGCATCAGCGGCCGAATCTGGGAGGTGTAGCCGGGTGCCCAGTCCGGGTTCTGCGCCAGTTCGGCACGGAGCCGATCGCGCTCGTTCGCGTCGGCATATTCCCAGAGGTGCACGTACTGGTTCAACGTCCCGAACTCGGTGGTCCAGGCACCGATGAGCTTGCCGTAGCGGTCGCCGCGCACGGGCCGCCCGACCTCGGCATTAAGCTTCAGGTAGGCCGGCACGGTGCCGGGCTTCAGCGTGTACGTCCGCAGTTCGTAGATCACGCGCTCACCCCAATCATCGTTGATCGCGACTCGTCCTTGATCGTTGCAAAGATGACGGCCGCCGCCGTTACTGCTTGCGGGCCGCCTGGATGGCCCTAGAAACGCCCCGTCGTGAGTCGGGTACACACACAATGATGCCTCAGCCAGGAACACCCCAATGTCATCCCGAGCGACGCGAGCTTGCGAGCAAAGCCGAGGGATCTCACACATCAACGAATCTGGTCTGTGAGATCCTTCGCTGCGCTCAGGATGACATTGATGTAGCGAGCAGACTGTATGCACTGGCACTGAAGCCCGCCGCCCAACGGCGCGCCCCGTAGGGCGTGCAGACTCACGGGGTACGCTCTTGAGGACGTGAAACCGCCGTTACTGCAACGGCGAGATCGGCGTCGGCAGCAGGATGGTCGATTCCATCTCCGCCAGGTGCGCCGAGCCCTTTGGCACGAAGCCAGCCCAGATCGGGTCTTGCAGCGCCTTCGCCCGCACGTCCGCGCGGTGGTTCAGGTCGTTGTAGGCCCAGAGATGCGCGGCCACGTTCAGCCCGCCGATCTCGCTGGTCCAGAGGCCGACGATCTTGGAGTACTGCTGCCGGGCGGTCAGCGCGCCCTTGAACAGCGAGGTCCAGGAGTTGAGTTGGCCGGGCAGCCCGCGGTAGCGGCGCAGCTCGTAGACGTGTCCGCTGCCCTCAACTGGGTTGAACCCGACTTCCTCGTCCAGGTTCAGCAGCACGTTCTCCTGCTTCACCATGAAGGCGCCCGTCTTCGAGGTGTACTCCTGGGTCCAGGCGGGATTCTTCGGCAGGCCGGCCCGCAGCGTCTCGCGCTCGGCGAGGCTCGGGTAGCTCCAGAGGTGGAAGAACTGGTTGAGCGGCCCGATCTCGGTCGTCCAGCAACCGACAAGCTTGCCGTGGTTGTCGCCGCGAATCTTGTACGCGACCTCACTGTTGAGCTTGACGAACGCCGGCAGCGTGCCCGGCTTGACGGTGTAGATGCGTAGCTCGTGGATCATGGTGTCCCCTTCCACTCCCTGACTGGCTGCGCGGTGCGCCCAGTACCCGCATCATAGCCGGGCCGCCAAAATTGGCACCCCGTGATCACATGCGGGCGGTGCGGCGCGCACTGGGCGAGGTCGTCGCGGAGCCGTCCTAACGCGGCGGGCAGCCGAACAGGCCCGTTCGAGCGGCCCAGGTCAGCCGCCGCTCGAGAACCGCTCGATGCCGTCCCAGTCCAGGTCGAGTCCCAGGCCGGGTGCCGTTGGAATCGGCAACATGCCGTCAGCGTCCAGCACAAACGGCGTCTGCACAATCTCCTCGATGTACGGCGAGGGTGTCAGGTACTCCACGTAGCGGGCCACCGGCAGTGCCGCCACCAGATGCAAGTCGGCCGCCAACCCGACTGCCGTGTTCCAGCCGTGCGGCACGAACGTCACGTTGTGGTCGTAGGCCAGCCACGCGATGCGCCGCGACTCTGACAGCCCGCCGACCTTCGTGCAGTCCGGCTGGATGATGTCTACCGCCCGCCGCTCGATCCACGGGATGAACGTCTGCCGGCGCGTCAGCACCTCGCCGGTTGCGATCGGGACCGGGGCGTGCTCGGTCAGCTTGATGAACCCTTCGATATCGTCCGGCGGCAGCGCCTCCTCGAACCAGACCACGTCGAAGTCGGCCAGCATCTTCGCTGTCTCCAGCGCCCACTTGTAGCCGTGCGGCCAGAACGCTTCGCTGCCGCCCGCGTCCACCATCAGTTCAACGTCTGGCCCCACAGCGTCACGCGCCGTTTGCATGAGCAGCAGGTCAGTCTTGCGGTCTACCCGCCCGAACGGCCGCCACCCCAGCTTGATCGCCCGGAAACCGCGCGCCACCGTCTCTTGCAGCGTGTCGCGCAGTTTGGCCGGCTCGTCAAACAGGATTGAGCCGTACGGCTTAATGCGGTCTCGGTAGCAGCCGCCGAGCAGCCGTGAAACCGGCTGGCCCGTCACTTTTCCCAGGATGTCCCATAGCGCTATGTCAATGCCGCTGATGGCATGCTCGACGGCACCGCCGCGCCCCTGCCAGAACGCCATCTGGCGCAACTTCTCCGTTACGCGCTCCGGCTCGATGGCCGTATCACCGATGCACCAGGGGCGCACCAACTTGAGGCCACCCTCCACGAGCGCCTGGCTAGTATAGACACTGCCGATGCCGCTCACGTCCTCGTCGGTCAGCACCTGGACGAGCGTGTGCAGGTTCTCGTCGGGATCAACGTCGTGGTCCCAGCCGCCCTGCGGCGTGCGCCCCATCAACGGAATCGAACGAATCTCGCGGATCTTCACGGGCGTCCCCCCCCTCATGCAGTCAGGTCGGGCAGTCAGGCGCGCGGCGGCCGTGTGCGGCAGGGTGCCACGACGCTACGACGACTACTGACGATTGTGCGCGGCCAGAATCCGGTCAACCAGCGTCGAGATCTGGCGCGGCATGATCGGCTTGGTGATGAAGTGATCCACACCCGCCGCCTTCGCCTGATCCGCGGAGTCGAAGCCGCTGCGCGCCGTCATCATGATGATCTGCATGTCGGCAAACGCGGGATCTTCGCGGATCGCCTCGCTGACCTCAACGCCGGTGAGGCCCGGCATCAGCCAGTCCAGAATCGCGATGTCCGGGTGATGCTCTCGGATCAACTCCAACGCTTCGGCTCCGTCCTTGGCCTCGATGGTCCTGTGTTCGCGCAGCGACCGACACACCAGCCTGCGCAGCATCGCGGCATCGTCGGCAACCAGAATGCATGCCATCAGACAGGGAACGCCTCTCAGC
The DNA here is from genome assembly GCA_038318015.1 of Chloroflexota bacterium. Taxonomy (GTDB): domain Bacteria; phylum Chloroflexota; class UBA6077; order UBA6077; family JACCZL01; genus JADZEM01. Next base: position 5,021 of record JBBQBU010000237.1, read on the forward strand.
CCCGGAGACCGGGCCAGTACATACTGCGGACAGGTCTGGAAACCTGGGCACGACTGCTCGAATGTGCTGCTGTGGGCATGATACCATCGCGCCGAGCGGAACACGGGCGGGGTAGGCGTGGACGAGGCAACCAGGGAAGCATCACACGAAGACGCACCAGGGGTTCGCATGAGCGGCCCGGAGCCGGTGCCGTTGCGGGCCACAGCCGCAGGTGCACGCGCCAGGAGCATCGCCCGGCCGGTGGTGCGGGTGGGCCTGGAGGCGCTGCTGTCGGTGGCGCTGCTGGTGGTGCTGGTCATTGGCGGGTTGTACGCCGCACCCACCATCGGCGTGGCAGCCGCCCCGGAGTACGTGCCACCGCGCCGCGCACCGATCGTGCCGCCGTCGGTACCCATCGGTGCGCGCGAGGATTGGGCGGTCTGGACCTACGTTGACAAGATCAATCAGGCGTGGGGCAAGGACTGGCCGCTCGTCATCGAATGGTTCGAAGAGCTGTACGCGCGCTACCCGCAGAACGCGATGGCGCAGGACAAACTATATGCTGCGTACGTCGAAGATGGCCGGACGCTGCAGTTTCGCGGCGACCTCGAAGGTGCGCGCCGCCGCTACACGCAGGCGACCGAGTTTGACCCCGACCGTGGCGAAGCCTGGAACTTCCTGGCGCAACTCGACGCCGCGCGGCGCTAGTAGACTGTCACGTCGGTTCTGACGGGTGCCGAATGCAGCCTTCATTCCGATACTGAGAGTTGAACATGATCCTCGCAGTTTGCGCGCGCTCGCAAACTGCTGCACGACGCCAGCATGCTGGCACGACTCACACGGGATTTGCCGCTGTTCCTCAGGCGGCCCACCACGGTGTCGGACGCCGGCACCCGCCTGCGCCACGAGCTTGCGGCCCGAGAACAGCGCCTACTGGAACTCTGCGACCAGCACATCTTCAGCGATCCGGACAACCCCTTTGCGCTCTTGCTGAGGGCGGCGGGCTGCGAGCGCGGTGACGTTGCGGTGTTGGTCCGAGAAGAGGGCGTCGAAGGCGCGCTGCGGCACCTGGCGTCTAGCTGACGTTTGACGAGATGAAGGGGCGCATTGACACGGTTCGCGGGAGCCAGCGCTTCAGGTTTCGAGAAGACCAGTTCGACAATTAGCGCGTTCCGCCACACTACGCCATCTATACCAGCGGCACGCGTGGCACCCCGAGTTGTGTCCTCCGCTCGCTGCCGTGTATGGAAGCGGTCGCGGCCTGCATGGCGCTCCGGTTCGCGGCAAACGGCACGGGCGACATCCGGCATGCGTACTGGCTGACGGCACCGGCCGGAAAGATGCTGGCGCACGGCAAGCTGCACCAGCCGTGTGCGGGGTGGTTCTATCCCACGTCGCTGCCGCGCAGCGTGCGGCTCGGGGCGGACTACCTGGGCCTGCTGGGGGCGGCCGGCGGGTACCGCTTCCCCCTACCGCGCGCCCTTGATCTACATGCGGCGGAGCGGCTGGCAGCATGGTTACACCGCCTGCCCCGAACCGGCCAGACCACGATGCTGACCACCACCGTCAGTTCCGCCGTGCGGGTGGCCCTGGCCGCCATTGCGGCCGGCATCGTCACCATCCTCCGCGAGCCGCCCATCCCCACACGGGCCGGCAAGGTCTTGCCCTTTCACCTGGCATCCGCCGCCCACGGGCGGCTGTAGGGACGTGGCGTCGGGTACGCTTTCTGGGAACCCTGACGGGATGCGCTGTGCCTCTGCCGCCGTCCCGCAGCACGACCGTCAGGACGTCCGAGCGGCGATCCGTTCATGACACGAGGAAACCGGCGCATGCACACCGCCCTGGTCCGCGCGCAACAGGCCGCCCATGACGCCATCATGCTGGCGCGGCTCACGCGCGACCTGCCGGCGTTCCTGCGAGCGCCCATCAGCCTGGCGGATGCCGAGACGCAGGTGCGCCGGCACCTGGAAACGCGGGCCACACGCCTGCTTGGCGTCGCCGAGCGGCACATCTACGCCCACGCCGGCAGCCCGTACCGAGTGCTGCTCCGCCATGCCGGCTGCGAGCTGGGCGACTTCGCGACGCTGCTCCGCGCTGATGGCGTCGAAGGCACGATGCAGGCGCTGGCCACACAGGGCGTCTACGTCACGTTTGACGAAATGAAGGGCCGGCGCGAGGTCGTGCGGGGCAGCCTGCGGGTGACGTTCTCGGCCAGCGCCTTCGACAACCCGACCGTGCCCGCCCACTTCGCGATGTACACCGGCGGCTCGCGCGGCGTTCCCAGCCTCGTCGGGCGGTCGCTGCCGTACATTGCCGAAAAGGCAGCATCACGGGCGGTGGGGTACGCCGCACACGGCATGTACGGGGCCGGACACGTCTTCTGGCGCACCGGACCCATCGGCCAGATGCTGACATCGGCAGCCATCGGGATGCCGACGCGCGGATGGTTCTACCCCCTGGAGCCGCTGGCCCCGCGAGTGCGCTGGGGCGGCCTGTACCTGCGCGGCATGGGCCGCATGACCGGCTACCCGATCCCCCGGCCGCGCTACGTGCCCCTGGAACAGCCGGGGCGGCTGATGCTCTTCCTGGCACGCCTGCTCCACACGGGCGAGCGGATCGTCCTGTCCGCGCCGACAAGCGCCGCCGTGAGGGTCGCCATTGCGGCCCAACAGGCGGGGGTATCGCTGCACGGCGTCACCATCAACGGGCAGAGCGAGCCGATGAGTCCGGCTCGGCGCGCCCACCTGGAAGCGGTCGGGGCGAACGTCATCACCAACTACGGGACCGTCGAATCGTCGTCCGTCGGCTACGGGTGCGCCGCTGGCCGGTCGGCCGACGACGTGCATTTCTTCGACGACGGCTTCGCGGCGGTCACGCGCCCGCGCCCCGTGCTGGCTGACGGCCCGTCCATCGACGCCCTGCTGCTGACGAGCCTGAGCCCGCTGGTGCAGAAAATCTTCTTCAATAGCGAGACCGGCGACTTCGCCACGTTGGAGCGCCGCGACTGTGACTGCTCGATGGGGGCGCTCGGGCTGCGGACGCACCTGTCGGACATCCGGAGCTTCGAGAAGCTGACCGGCGAAGGCATGACCGTGGTGCGGTCCGACCTGTTCCGGATTCTGGAAGAGGTCTTGCCGGCCCGGTTCGGCGGCAGTGGCCTGGACTAGCAGGTACTGGAGTACGAAGGCGCCGGCGCGGCCACCCGTGTCGCGCTGCGGGTGCATCCGGCAGTCGGCCCGCTGGATGTGGATGCCGTGCGGGCCGCATTCCTGGCCGAGATCAGCCGAGCCAGCTTCATCGACGCCTACATGGCGCAGGTCTGGGAGCGCATGGGCACGGTCGCCATCGTCCGCGAGCCGCCCATCGCTACAGGGGCTGGCAAGGTGCTGCCCTTCTACCTCGTGCGCCAAGATGCCAAGCGCGTCACGCGCGACGCTGGCGTGTGATGCGCGTGTTTGATGGCGGGCGCGGCGTCCCGTAGACTTCGGTGGCTCCGCTCGGCCTGACCCAGGCAGGAGCGGGACTCCTCGACCCACCCTAACACCCGGACCCAGGCGTGCGGAATATCCAGCGGAGGCGACGGTGCCACGAGCCAAGCGAACACCCCCGACGGCCATGCTGTACGGGGAAGCCGCCCGAGCGACCCTCTTGCGCGGCATGGAGCAGATGACCAGGCTGCTCCGGCCAACGCTCGGACCCGTGGCCCGGACGGTCGCCGTGGCTTCGCTGCTGAACGGCAACCCCGAGAT
>JBBQBU010000238.1:0-8695 GCA_038318015.1 Chloroflexota bacterium
CGGCCCCCGTGGAAGCCCCCAAGCCCGAGGAACCCAGCGGCCCGCAAAACCTGGACCAGGCCGAAGCCACCCTGGCCTCGGATCCCAAGGCCGCGCTGGCCTTCCTGGACCCCCTCGCCCAGGCCGAGCCGGACAATGACCGGGCCCTGGCCCTGCGCATCGTGGCACTCTACGATACCGGCCAGTATGGACCCTGCGCCAAAGCCATGGGCGAGGCCCGGGCCACCGGCCATCCCCTGGGTCCCCTGGCCCAGAAATTCGCCCCCTTGCGGCGCATGCTGGACCAGGAACGCGCCACCCCCAAACTCCCGCGCCGGCGCCCCGCCCCCCCCACCGCGCCGATGATCGCCACGAGCAACAGCGGTGTCGTCAACTCGAAGGGGACGATTAGGCGGCCAAACAGCGAGCGACCAATCTCAGTGACATTGCCGCCGGCGTTTGCGGCGACTGGTGGCAACGATGCGCCGAGCGACAACCAGGCGGCGACACCAGCCAGCAACGCGCCGGCCGCAACCACCCCGCCGAGCACTCGCCCGAGCGTCGGATCATCCTCGGCACCGCCCTGGGGCAGTAGCGCGACAACGAAGAGGAAGAGGACAACGATGGCACCCGCGTACACGAGCACCTGCCCTACCGCCACCATGTCGGCGCCGAGAATCATGTAGAGCGCGGCAATGGACAGACTGTGCCCGAGCAGCGCCAGCACTGCATGGACCGGCCGCCGAGCCAACACCACCAATAATGCGCTTACCAGGGCCACCGCGCAGCCCACGGCAAGCGGAAGAAAGAGATCGTTCAACGCGCCTCCTCGTGGGTGGCATTTCGCGTCATAGTGATGAGCGCCCCCCAGTGCCCGGGCCATGCAGCCCGGTATCGGCCGTCGCCGGGTGTTCGCCGGCCTGGCTCGGACCATGCTCGGCCTCATCGGGCCGGTCGCGCGGGTCCGGCGCACCGACCGGATGGTGCGTGCGATAGACCGTGCCGAGCGATGTGTGGACTCCCCGCGAGTCGGTCGAACGGTCTACGTCCGCATGGAACTGGAGCTTCGGTGCGAGCTGCGCGGGATTCAGCAGCATTTCCTTGGTGTAGACGAAGTCCTTCCGGTTGAAGTCGGCAAGCTCGTACTCAGGGCCGAGCTTGATGGCGTCCACCGGGCAGGCTTCTTCGCAAAAGCCGCAGAAGATGCAGCGGATCATATTGATCTCGAAGTCGGCGGCGTACCGCTCGCCCGGCGAGACCGGATTGGCGGGGTCGTTCTCTGCCGAGCGCACATAGATGGCCTGGGACGGGCAGGCCGCCGCGCAGAGACTACAGCCGATGCAGCGCTCCAGGCCATCTTCATGCTGGTACAGACGGTGCCGGCCCCGGAACTTGTCGGCCGGCGTCCGCTTCACATCGGGGTACCGCACCGTCACCGCTGGCCGCGTCGTGTACTTGACCGTCGTCCAGAAGCCCTTCAGCAGCGCGATCGCATCATTGAACATCGTTGGAGAACTCCCGGTGGGACCGGCGTGTGCCGCACCCCATCACGCTGCCTTAGCCAATCGCGGCGACAATGATCGCCGTGACCGCGATGTTGATGAGGCCGATCGGTAGCAAGTACGCCCAGCAGAGGCGCATCAACTGGTCGTAGCGCAGGCGCGGCAACGTCGCGCGCAGCCAGACGAACAGGAACAGGAAGAAGAGCATCTTCAGGATCAGCCACCAGGGGCCACCCGGCAGGAACGGGAACGTCCAGCCGCCGAAGAACAGCGTTGCCGCCACCGCCGACATTGAAATCATCCCCACGTACTCAGCGATGAAGTACATCGCGAAACGCATCCCGCTGTACTCGGTGTGGTAACCCGCGACCAACTCCGACTCGGCCTCTGGTAGGTCGAATGGCGCGCGGTTCGTTTCGGCCACGGCGGCAATCATGAAGAGGACGAAGGCGACGGGCTGCATTAGCACGTACCACAACGAGTTTGACTGCGCCTCGACGATGCCGCCAAGCGATAGCGTGCCGCTGACGATGACGACGCTCACGACCGAGATTCCGAGGATAAGCTCGTACGAAACGACCTGTGCCGCCGCCCTCAACGCGCCGAGCAGCGAGTACTTCGAGCCGGACCCCCAGCCACCGAGCACCAGTCCGTACACGCCCAGGCTGCTGGCGGCCAGCAAGTACACAACGCCAACCGGCAGATCAGAGATCTGCAACGGGATTTCGACGCCTGCAATCCAAATGGACGGACCGACCGGAATGACCGCGAAGGCGATCAGCGCGGCGAACAGTGAGATGGCGGGTGCGATGACGAACAGCAAGCGGTCGGCCTGGACCGGGCGAATGTCTTCCTTGAAGAAGAGCTTGACGGCATCGGCAATCGGCTGCATAAGCCCCTGCCAACCCGTCTTATTCGGCCCAATGCGCGCCTGCAACTTGCTGATGACGCGGCGCTCAAACCACGTCATGTAGGCCATGCACGTCAGCAGACCAAAGATGATGACGAGCGACAGGACGACGTCAACTGTCAGATTAAAGGGATCGAACATCAATGCCTCTCAAGCGCCCGATGCTCGGCTGGCGCATGGCCCGCAAGTGCGAGTCCCCACCCAGGGCGAGCGACGAGTAGGATAGCCCGGCGTGTCACCCGACTGGTAGCCGGCCCTTCACCGAGGACCGGCCGGGACACGTGACCTGGGTGCAGGCGCGACGAAGCACACCCACGACCGTTCGACGAGGTATCCATCAAGCGAGCGGCAGCAGCAGCCGGCCGACGCGGCCGGTCCGCCCATCTGGGAGCGCGTACGACGGGTGGGCCGCTGCCAGCGCGGCGCGGATCGACTTCAGGTCGGCCGGGGCCGAGCCGCCGAGCCGCTGCACGAGGGTCGCCACTAACTGCCAGTCCACCGGCACGCCGTGCGGCGGCAGCCCGCCCGCCTGGATTGCTTGAACGCGCCCTTCGAGGTTGGTCAGCGAGCCGGCTTGCTCGTACGGGTGCGCCACCGGTAGCACCACGTCCACCGTCTCGTCGTGTGGCACCGCGCCCGCCGTCAAGACGATCTTGCGGGCCGCGCCGGTCGTCGGGAGCGTGTCCCCGCCAAGCACCAGCACCGCCGACAACTCGCCGGCCTGGGCCTTTGCTGCGGTACTGCCAGCCTCACGGTCGGCCGCTACGATGTCGCCGGCCAGATCGAGAGCGCCCCGTCCGTTCGTAGCCAGCGGAGGTGATCCGACCATGCCGCTCTCTGTGGATGCGCCGAGCGCCGCCGCGAACCGCTCCAGCACCGCTCGGGACGCCGCGTCATCGGCCAGCCAGTTGCCGACCAGGAAGACGACCGGACCGGCCCCAACTGCCGCCGCTGCCGCTGCAATAGCCTTGTCGGTGGGGGCCATGCCGCGATTCGCCTGCCGGCCGGTGACCGCGTCGAAGCGGTCAGCCTCGCCGCCCTGGTCGCGCGCCGCCAGCACCTTCTCGACCACGCCGGTCTCTTCGCCGGCCGGCACCCGCAGCCAATGGGCCGTGTCACGGTACAGGCCGTTCTCGGGGCCAATCGCCAACAGGGTCGCACCGGCGACCACAGCCTTGCGGAGCCAGAGCGCCAGCACCGGCAACTCGACCCACGGGTCGAAGCCGACCACCACAACCGTCTTCGCGCTGGGGATGGCCGCCAGTTTGCCCGTCAACGGCCAGGAGCCGCCGACCGGTGCCAAGAACCCGACCGAGGCATCGGGCAGGCTCGCCCGCAGCGCGTCGGCCGCCAGCCAGATCGCCTCGTTCGTCAGCGATGGAGACACCAGAACGCCCGCCGTCGAACCCTTCAGTAATTCGGCTGCGCGCGAGAATGCCGCGTCCCAGCTCCCCGGCTTGAGCGTGCCACCCTGGCGCAGCAGCGGCCCGGTCAATCGCTTGTCGCGGAGCAGCGGCAACGAGTCGAAGCGGCCGGCGTCGCAGAGCCAGCTATCGTTCACGGCGGGGACATCGCGGCCCCACATCCGCAGAATCTGCCCGTCGCGGGCGTGAAGCTCCATGTTGCAGCCGACCGAGCAGCCCGCACAGACGCTTGGCGTCCGCTGCAAGTCCCAGGGCCGAGCCTTGAACCGGTACTGGCGGCTGGTCAGCGCGCCGACCGGGCACAACTCGACCGTATTGCCGCTAAACGGCGAGTCGAAGGTGTCGCCCTCCAGCACGCCGATCTCGCTGTACCCGCCGCGATCAACGGCAGCCAGCGCCTCGTCACCGGGGATCTCGGCCTGGAAGCGCGTGCAGCGGAAACACATGATGCACCGCTCGCGGTCCAGGACGATGCGGTCAGAGAGGACGAATGCCTTGTCCTTCTGCCGCTTCTCCTCGGTGAACCGGCTGACGCCGAGCCCAAACTTGAAGGTGTTGTCCTGCAACGGGCACTCGCCGCCCTTGTCACAGATCGGGCAGTCAAGCGGATGGTTAGCCAGCATCAACTCGAGAACGCCGTTCTGCGCGGCGATCACGTTGGGCGAGGCCGAGTTGACGACCATGCCCTCTGCCACCGGCGAGGTGCAGGCCGTCTGCATCCGCGGCATCTTCTCAATCTCGACGAGGCACATGCGGCAAGCGCCAACGGGCTTCAGCTTCGGGTGATAGCAGAAGACCGGGATCTCAATGCCTACGGTCTTGGCCGCTTCCACGATTAGCGTGCCCTTCGGTACCTTGACCTCACGCCCATTGATTGTCAGCGTGACCAGATCACTCGGGGGGGGCGGTGCAGTCATGCAGGGCTCCAGCGGCCCTGACGGGCCGGAGAAAACGTGGACTTGTGGGGCAGCGTGGTGCGAGTCTCGCTCATGCGGGTGGCACCCACCGGCTGTTGAACGAGTGCCCGGAGCGGATGTGATCGAGGTATTCGCCGCGGAAGTTCTTGATGGTGGCCGTCACCGGACTGGTCGAAAAGTCGCCAAGGGCGCACAGTACCTTGCCGCTGATCTCGCCAGCAATGGACATCAGCAGATCCAGGTCGTCCTCGCGGCCGCCACCGTTCTGAATGCGGACCAGCGTCTGGTGCATCCACTGGGTGCCCTCGCGGCAAGGCGTGCACTTCCCGCACGACTCCTTGCGGAAGAACTCGACCATGCGGGCGGCGGCCCAGGGGATCGGCACCGTCTCGTCCAGCACGATGAAGCTGGCCGAGCCGAGCATACTGCCGGCGGCGGCCACTGAGTCGTAGTCGAGCTTCGCGTCAAGCTGTGCGCCGGTGGCGATGGGGGCTGAGATACCGGCGGGCAACACGCCCTTGATCTCGCGCCCGCCGATCACGCCGCCCGCGTACTCATTGATCAGTTCGCGGAAGGTGACCGCCCCGAGCGGCAGCTCGTAGTTGCCAGGCTTGTTCACGCGGCCCGAGACGCAGAAGATCTTCGGCCCGGTGTTGCGCGGCGGCACGCCAATGGTGTTGTACCACTCCTGCCCCCGGCGGATGATGTGCGGGACATTAGCAAGCGTCTCGGCATTGTTGACACAGGTCGGGCGGCGGTACAGCCCCTCGACAGCCGGAAACGGCGGGCGGGAGCGCGGCATCGGCCGGCGGCCCTCCAGCGACTCCAGCAGCGCCGTCTCCTCGCCGCAGATGTAGGCACCAGCGCCACGGAAGACGTAGATGCGGCTGCTGACGCCCGTGCCGAGGATGTTGTCGCCCAACAGGCCGGCCGCGGTCGCCTCTTCGATGGCCGCTTCCAGACGGTCAGCCGCCACCGTGTACTCACCACGAATGTAAATGAACGCCTCGGTGCCACCGATGGCATACGACCCGATCGCCACACCCTCGATGATTTGGTGCGGGTAGATCTCCATCAGTTCGCGGTCTTTGAACGTGCCCGGTTCGGACTCGTCCGCGTTGCAGACCATGTACTTCGGGCCGGGGATCTTCGGCACGAAGCTCCACTTGAGGCCGGCTGGGAAGCCGGCGCCGCCCCGGCCGCGCAATCCCGCCGCCTTGACCTCTTCGGTCACGTCGCCGGGCTGCATATCCCGGATGGCCTTGGTCCATCCTTCGTAGCCACCGTCGGCCCGGTACTCTTCCAGGGAAAGGGGCGTCGTGCGGCCAGGGTAGGGCAGCAGGATCGGCTTGTAGTCTGGCCTGACGAAGGTTGCCTCTTCAGTGGGTTTTTCGTCGATCATCGCCTTCTCGCTCGCCGTCGGGCGGCATGATACCGCTCGTCAGTGACTACTCGTGAGCCAGGATTGTCTGCCTTGTCGTGGGACAGTGCGGGGAAGTTCGATCAGGTGTTGATAGCATGTTGACCGGTCACGTCTTTAGGCGGACGCGCCACCGGCCAGCGCAGGTTAGCTTGAGGGGGCAGCCCGACCGTTGGTGCCGCGCGCCGCGTTCAGTTCAGCGATGAGCGCCTGGGTCGCCTCGGGGGTCAGGTCTTCGCGGTACTCGTCATTGAGGCGGCACATCGGCGCGCGGTTGCAGGAGCCGAAGCACTCGTGCGTTCGGTGCAGTTCCAGCTTGCCGTCCGGCGTCGTCTCCCCCGGCGCGATGCCGAGGCCCGCCGCCAGATCGTCGAGCAACTGGTCAGCACCGCGCAACGCACACGGCAACTGCACGCAGACTTCCACTTTCATGTCAACTCGATGGTGCGTGTTGAGCATCGAGTAGAAGGTCGCGATCTCATTGGCAGATGCGCTGGACACGCCAACCAGATCGGCCACCTCGGCGATGGCCTCCGGAGGCAGCCAGCCTACCTGATACTGCGCGAGCTTCAGAGCAGGCAGCAACGCAGTCCGCGTCTGCGGATATTTCCTGACCTCGGCCATAATTTTGTCGCGGGTGTCCGATGAAAGCAGCATTGGAGCGCTCGCCGCCTATCTGTCGACCTCGCCCATGACCGGGTCAACACTGGCGATCACCGCAATCAAGTCGGCAATCAACCCACCCTCGGCCATCAGCGGGAGAGCTTGTACGTTCGCGAAAGTCGGCGCCCGCTCATGCACGCGGACCGGCTTCCCTGAACCATCACTGACGATGTAGAACCCCAACTCGCCGCGCGGCGACTCGACTGGTACGTATGCCTCGCCGGCTGGCGGCTTGATGCCCTCCGTGAACAGCTTGAAGTGATGGATCAGCGATTCCATCGACGTACCAAGCTCTTCGCGCGGCGGCGGCATCACCTTTCGGTTGCTGGTGCGGACCGAACCGCCTGGCATCCGCTTGAGCGCCTGCTGCGCGATCTTCACGGCCTCGCGCAGTTCTGCCACGCGGACCTTGTACCGAGCGTAGCAGTCGCCGCCCTGGCCCACCACGGCGTCAAAGTCGTACGTTTCGTAGCCGATGTACGGGTTCGTCTTCCGAATATCAAGCGCAACGCCCGACGCCCGTAAGACCGGCCCGGTCACGCCGTAGGCCAGCGCGTCGTCGGCCTTCAACACACCAACGCCGATCATCCGATCCTTGAAGAGGGGGTTGTTGGTCAGCAATGACTCGTACTCGTCGATGCACTTCGGCAGCGAGTCCAGGTACTCACCGGTCGCCTTGAGCCAGTCTGGCTCAAAGTCGCTGGCGAGGCCGCCGGGGCGGATGTGACTCGTCATCATGCGCTGGCCGGTCAGCCACTCGAACAGGTCGAGCAGCTTCTCGCGCTCGCGCAGGCAGTAGAGAAATACGGAGCTTGCGCCGAGGTCGAAGCCGGAGGTGCCCACGAACACGAGATGCGAGTTGATCCGGGTAAGCTCGGCCAGCAGCACACGACCAACCGTCGCCCGCTCCGGCACCTCGCATTCAAACAGCTTCTCAATGCTCAGGCAGTACGCCAGGTTGTTGCCCATCGGATTGAGGTAGTCCATCCGATCCGTGAGCGTCACACCCTGGACGTAGGTCAGCGACTCGAAGGTCTTTTCAATGCCGGTGTGCAGATAGCCGATAATCGGCTTGCATGAGACGACGAGCTCGCCGTCAAGCTCCAGTTCAACCCGCAAAACCCCGTGCGTGGAGGGATGTTGCGGCCCCATGTTAATGTGGAGGGTGTTCTTGATGCGCGGTGCTTCAATCGCCATGCTCACCCTCGCAACTCATTGCCGCCGCCGGTCCCGAGCGCCTCGCGCGTAACGGTGAAGTCCACCGGCTCGACGTTTGCATCCACGTAGTCGCGGCGCAGCGGGTGGCCTTCCCACTCGTCGGGCATCATCAGTCGGGTCAGGTTCGGGTGCCCGTCGAAGACCACGCCGAACAGGTCAAAGACCTCGCGCTCGTACCAATTTGCTCCGGGGAAGACGCCGACGATGCTTGGCACCGCGTCGTCAGTCTGGGTCTTGAGGCGCAGCCAGCGGTGCTCGGTCAGCGAGTGGATCAGGTACTGCAACTCGAAGCGCGGCTCGACGTTCGGCTCATCCACGGCGGTCACATCGACCCAGCGGGTGTAGCCGAGTTCGTCGCGGCAACGCCGGACCGTCTCAACAAGCTGATCGGGCCGCAGCAGGATGTAGGGAATGCCGTCCTGCGAGACGCCGTGCAGGGCGTCAGGAAAGGCAGCTTCGACGCGCGAGGGGGCGACGGTCATGGTCAGCGCAGCCCCTTCCCGATCTCGGATTTCAGCTTCAGGATGCCGTCGATCAGGGCTTCCGGGCGGGGCGGGCAGCCTGGAATGTACACATCCACCGGGACGAGCTTATCCACGCCCTGGATGATGGCGTAGTTGTTGAAGACCCCGCCGCACGAGGCGCAGTCGCCCATCGCGATG
>JBBQBU010000239.1:0-8625 GCA_038318015.1 Chloroflexota bacterium
CTATCTCCGGCGCGTCGCCGAGCGCTTTCGTCACGGTGATGGTGACGGACGCACAGCGCACATCCGAGTTCCAGGTGCGCGTAGAAGTGTTCGGCAGCGTCCAGGCGCGTTATTAGTCCCCCCTGCACTGGTCGGCGCAGCTGCCCTACCATTAGCGCCAGGGTTCGATGAGCAGCTTCCCGCGCTGACCGGACCGGGCCAACGTGAACGCCTCCGGCACCTCTACCAGCCCGAAGCGGTGCGAAATCATCGACGTAAGCTTGAGTTGCGGCAACGCCGCGACCGCCGCCCTGAACGTGTCCATGCCGCCGGCCCCATAGACGCCCTTGAGCGTGAGTTGCCGGCGGTGGAAGCGCCAGAGCGGGAACGGGATCGAAGCTGTGTCCGCGTTGACGCCTACCATGACGATCGTGCCGCCGGGGCGCACCGCATCCAGGCAATTGGAGAGCGCCGCCGGAGCACCGGCACTTTCGAGGGCGATGTCAACGCCGTCTGCACCAGCGAACGCCTGGACCGCATCCGGTAGCGATTATCGGAGCGGATCGACGGTCGCAGCAGCGCCAAGCTCGGCGGCCAGCGCCCGGCAACGCTCGTCGGGATCAGACACCAGCACCCGCGCCCCGGCCAGCCGTGTCAGTTGTGCCACCATCTGCCCCATCGGGCCAGCGCCCGTCACCAGCGCCGTCATGGCGGCGGTCGGGGCTGCCGCCCGGACCGAGGCGTAACAGCAGGCCAGCGGCTCGATGAAGATCGCGGCATCGAGCGGAACCCCCGCCGGCAGCACCACGACGTTGGCGGCCGGCACGACGGCGTACTCGGCAAATCCGGCGCGGCTACTGGCAGCCACCGCCGTACCAACGGCAATCTCGGTGACGCCCGGCCCGACTGCATCCACGGTGCCGCCCCACTCATGGCCCCAGACAAACGGCGGAGGCTCCGGCGTCTGAAAGAGCCCTTCGGCGTAGTGGACTTCGGTCATGCAGACGCCGCACGCATGCACGCGGATGCGGACGTGCCCCGGCCCCGGCTCGGGCATCGGAACGTCCTGAAGCTCCTGGGTGTGTCCACCCATCCACATAAGCTGCCGCATGGTTGCCTCGTTGCTCCCTCGGCTGATTGGACGCGGTCCGCACCGCACTCCCAGCGAGGCGAGGGTAGCAGGCACCCGCTGATGCGGTCAACCGGGCCGGGCAGCGCACTACGGCAGCAGCTTGACCTGCGGGATCAGCGTGCGGTCGAACTCCTGGAGCTGCTCACGACCGAGCGCCCGCACCTGCTCCAGACAGACCCGCGCCCGCGCCACGAAGTCGGCCACGTCCACACGCTGGCAGCTTGGCAGGAACCACTCCAGCATCTCGATGCCCGCGACCAGCTTGGCCTGGGTGCCGTGGAAGTTATCCTGCTGCAGGTGGTGGAACCCGACGCCGATCAGCAGCACGCCCTGATACAGATAGCGCACGTCCGACTCGGTGGCGCGCCACAGCAGTTCCAGCGTCTCGTGCTGATCGAAGAACTCGCCGGCATTCAGCTCGTGGATGCCCTTCAGGAACTCGGCCGGCGGCTCCCCGCTGCAATCGTCAGCCGAGTACGGGCCTTTGCGCCGCTTTCGGATGCGCGGGAAGTTCGGGTGCTCAGGGGCAGGGGCGGCGGCAACGGTCTCGGGGGTCGCGCGCTCCGGCTCGCTCACCGTGCGCCACCGGTGGCCGGCTCTGCGGCCGGCTCGGACTTGCGCTTCGTGGTGATCTGGAGCAGCGTGCGCGGCAGCGGGAACGACACGTCCTCAGCGATGATGACGCGCTCCTCGACGTGCTGGGCACCAAGCTCGCGCAGGCGGTCGATGGTCTGCTGCACCAGGTACTCCGGTGCCGACGCGCCGCTGCTGAGGGCCACCGTCTTGACGCCGACCAGCCAGGCCGGATCGACCTCCTCGGGAGCCTGCACCAGATACGCTGCTCGCCCCTTTGCGCGCGCAGTCTCGACCAGCCGGTTCGAGTTGGAACTGGTCTTCGAGCCGACCACCAGCACGAGTTCGGCTTCCGTGGACAGTTCGGCCACCGCGAATTGCCGGTTCGTCGTCGCGTAGCAGATATCTTCGGTGGGCGGTAATTCCAGGTTCGGGAAGCGCCCGCGTAGCCGCTCCAGGATGATCTGCGTGTCCTGCACCGACAGCGTTGTCTGCGTCAGCACGACGACCTTCTCGGCGCTCGGCACGCTGACGGCATCAGCGTCGGCCAGCGTCTCGATCAGCGTGCCCTGCTCCGGGTCGATCTCGCCCAGAGTGCCAATCGGCTCGGGGTGGCCTCGGTGACCGATGTACAGGACGTGGTAGCCGCGCTTCGCGTAGCGGATTGCTTCCAGGTGCACTTTGGTGACGAGCGGGCAGGTGGCGTCGATGACCTTCAGGCCGCGCGCCTTCGCCACGCCCCAGTCTGACGGCGGGACGCCGTGCGCCGAGAACACGAGTGGGCTACCCTCGGGCACCTCGTCCAGCGTCTCGACGAAGACGGCCCCACGAGTGCGGAGGTCCGCCACGACCTGATGGTTGTGGATGATCTCGTGCTTGACGTAGATCGGCGGTCCATAAATCTCCAGGACCTGCTCAACGATCTCGACGGCACGAGAGACGCCCGCACAGAAACCACGCGGACCAGCCAGCAATACCTGCATGGGTGAAGTATATCAGCGGCCGGGCGGGCGCAGGCTGTTGAAAGCCCTCACCGCCAGCCCGGCATTCCCTCCCCGCCAGCCCCCTCTCCCACGAACTACGAGGCCCCTCGGCTACGCCGCCTCCCTGTGTCACACGTGGGAGAGGGAGCGGTTCCGCGCCACTCGCTGCTCGGATGGTATGCTGCCCGCATGAATCGCCCCCGAAACCCGCAACTGCTGCGTCTACTGCTCTTGCTCCTGGCCGCCGCCCTCAGCGTGGCGTTGGTGATGCAGCCGAGCCTCGGGAACGCGCAGGAGGGCACGCCAACGCCCAGTCCGTTGCTGCCGCCCGCACCGCCGGCCCCTGAGCCGCGCCCTAGCCGCTCGGTGGAGGTCGGGCCGGACGAGGTGGTGCGCGGCGACCCGAACCGCCCGAATATCTCGCTCGTCATCAACGTTGGGGCGGGCAGCGAGCCGGCCGTCTCAATGCTGGACACGCTGCGTGACAAGAATCTGCGGACGACGTTCTTCGTGCTGGGCTGGTGGGCCGAGCGGCAGCAGGGCATCCTGAAGCGCATCGCCGACGACGGCCACGAGGTCGCCAGCCACGGTCACAGCGTCTTTGATCTGACCTCGGTGTCGGACGCGGCGGTGCGCGAAGACCTGGAACGGGCGGATGCTGTCATCAGCGCGGTCACGGGACGGACCACCCGGCCGTTGTGGAGCGCGTCGGCCGGCTACCGCAATGCGCGCGTCCACGGCATCGCGGCCAGCCTCGGCTACCGGCCCATCTACCTGACAGTGGACAGCCTGGACTGGACCCAGGACGCGACGGCTGACAGCGTGTACACCCGCGTCATGGAGCGCGCCGTGAACGGGGCCATCGTCGTGCTGCACTTTGACAGCCCGACCACGGTCCGCTCGACGGCGCTGGCGCTGCCCCGCCTCATCGACGATTTGCGCGCCGCCGGCTACACCCTGATGACGGTGACGGACCTACTGACGCAGTAAGGCACCGAACATGCGATGGCGGCAGGCCACCTGGCCGTCATGATGCCCTGCACAGCCAAAGCCTGGCCATCACATCAGGTCTGTCATCCCGACGAAGGAGGGATGACCTGGCCGGTGACAACAGCGCCCTTGTGACGATTCGGCCGTGATGGTTCGGCAGGCAAAGCCGAACTTCCTGCCTACCCCGCGCTGGTGTTGCCGCCACAGACCAGCACGCCGACCCGCGCGCCTTCCGGCACCCGCGCCTTGCCGCTGAGGAGCCCGGCCAGCGCCGCCGCACCGCCCGGCTCCGCCACAAGCTGCACCTCTTCCCAGAGGAAGCGCTGTGCCGCACGGATGTCGTCGTCCGAAACCAGTTCCAAGCGGGCCACATGCTGGCGGGTCAGCGCATAGTTCAGGTCGCCGGTGCGGCGGGCACCGAGCGCATCAGCCGCAAACGAGTCCAACCGCAGGATATCGACCGGCTCGCCCGCGTCCCAGGCCGCGTGCAGCGTCGCTGCGCCCTCCGGCTCGATGCCGACCACGGTCAGCCACGGTTGATCGCTGACGGCCGTGGCCATGCCCGCGATCAGCCCGCCACCGCCAACCGCCACCAGCAGGTAGTCGAGGTACGGCATCCCGGCGTCATCCACGAACTCCAGCGCCACCGTGCCCTGCCCGGCGATGATCGCAGCATCGGCGTAGGCGTGCAGATACGGCCGGCCGTTGTGCTGGGCGTCCTGGTGGGCGGCAGCGGCAGCCTGGGCGTACTCGCGGCCAGCCAACCGCACCGTCGCGCCCCATGCGGCGATGCGCTCGCGCTTGACCTGGGGGGCCGTCTCCGGCACGTAGACGGTCGCCGGCACCCCGAGCGTCCGAGCCGCGTACGCCACCCCCAGCCCGTGGTTCCCCCCCGACGCCGTCACAACGCCGCCCGTGATGTCCGAGGCCGGCAGCGACAGCAACGCATTGAGCGCCCCGCGCGGCTTAAACGACCCCGTGACCTGAAGGCTCTCGAGCTTCAGCACCACGTCCCACGGCAACGGCGCACGCAACATCCGACCCAGTTCTAGCAGGGGCGTGCGCCGCACGTATGGGCGGATGCGCTCCGCTGCGGCGCGGATGGCAGCGATATCTGGCGCATCAGCCGGTGCAGTCATGGTCGGCAACCTCTTCGGCGGTGTGGCGGCATTGTAGGGGCAGGATGCAGTGGGCCTGTGCGTCAACGACGGCCTGGGCGCGACGCACCGTGCCCACTCGGCGACGATGGTCGAGGCCAGGCGCTGCTACGCCTGCACACCTACTTGGCCCGAAGGCTGCCGGGCAATGCGTCGCGCAGGCGCGTGGCGGCCATCCCCATCAACGACTTGCCGGCCCGCACCGCCAGCGCCCCGCCTCGGCGCAGCACCCAGACCGCCGTCACGCGGATTGTCACAAGGTCACGGTCCAGCGTCTCCCAGGTGAGCCCGACTTCCGCCAGCCGCATGTCGGCAACCTCAACCGGGGCACTCCGCAGCGCCATCCGCACCGCCAGCACCAGCACCGCCATGTCATCCAACTGGCCCAACACCGGGATGAACCCCGGCACCGGATCAATCGGAGAGATCGCGTAGGCCAGCCCGCCACCGAGCGCAGCCTTGCCGCGCCCCGTCACCGTCGGATCGTTCAGCAGCAGCCAACCCAGGCGCATGTAGCGCGGTATCCGCGACACCACGCCAATGAATCGGGCGAGCACCTTGCGCCCGTCAAGCTCGTGTGGGTCGGCACCCGCACCCTGACCGGGCGGCATAACCTCACCCGCCACGCTCGTGGAAAGGTCCGCAGCATCGTGCGGTA
This sequence comes from Chloroflexota bacterium, assembly GCA_038318015.1. Classification (GTDB taxonomy): domain Bacteria; phylum Chloroflexota; class UBA6077; order UBA6077; family JACCZL01; genus JADZEM01. The sequence continues at coordinate 5,473 of JBBQBU010000239.1, forward strand.
CGCTGGAACGGCGACGTGATCCGAACATGGTACGAGTATACGGGCCACGTCACCTGATCACGACACATTGCGCTCCGGGCGCACCGGCGCACCTGTGCCGGACCCCCATCACTGATCACCGATCACCAATTGGTGGCTGGCATGGTCCCTGCATACATGTTCCCTGGATGGCCGGGGCAGGTGCAGTACCACCGCGGTCATCCAATGCGGTGGGCGGCCAGGCTGGCATACGGTCGGGTCGCCCACCCATTCTTTTGCTCCCGAGCGACGCCGAATCAGGCGCGGCCTTGCATCCTATGGGGTGGTCAGGCGGTCCAGGTACAGTCGCAAGAACCGGTCGTTGTCGATACCCACGCAGACATTCGCGTTCGGCGCGTGCTGCCAACGGCCGCGCGTGTCGGTCATGACCATGCCTGACGCGCGGGGGCTGGTCGTCTCGACCTCCAGGTACCAGTGCTCGGTGGTGAAGTAGCCCCGGTCAACGGCGTACATCACCGCCGCCGAGTCGTGCATCGGGAAGCCCGGGCGGCCGGTGCGCTGGGCATAGTGCGCGCCGTAGTGGTTGCTGATGGCGTGCGTGAACGCTCCAACCGCGCCGCCGTCCCGTCGCAGCAGCTCCACTGCTTCGAGCGAGATTAGCGCCTGAAGCGTCACGTCGAGGCCAACCAGCGCCAACGTGTAGCCGGCCGCCAGCACAATGCTGGCTGCCTCCGGGTCGTTGTGAAAGTTCGCCTCGGCCAGTGGCGAGGCGTTGCCGGGCACAGTCGCCGCCCCGCCCATGACGATGAGTTCGTGAACGTACTCAACGATGCGCGGCTCCAGGCAGGTCGCCAACGCGATGTTGGTCAGCGGGCCGACGGCAATCAGCGTGATCTGGCCGGGCGAGGCCATGACCCGCTCAACGATCAGTTCTGCGGCGCGCTGCTGCCCGGCCGACCGAGACGGCTCTGGCAGCGCCACGCCGCCCAGACCGTTGTCGCCGTGGACGACCGCGCCCCCGATTTGCCGCCGCCGGTGTGGCATCAACGGGCGGTCTGCGCCTGGGGCCACGACGATGTCCGTTCGGCCAGCGATATCCAGCAGAATGATGGCGTTCCTGGTTGTCTGCTCGACATCCACATTACCGAAAACCGTCGTCACGGCGTCGATCGTTAACTCGGGCGACTGAAGCAGAAAGAACAGGGCCATGGCATCATCGACGCCCGGATCAGTGTCGAAGATGACGCGCCTGGGTGGTGTCTGAATCATGCTTCCCCATCCCTGTGCAACAATGCGCCGCGCAACCCGCCTGAATTGTGTGCCGAACGTCTATTCAGGGAGCCTACAGCGGGGTATACTAGCGCCGTCCAGGTATGTCGTGACAGCGCAACAGACGCAGAATTGCGCTCGCCCGTTTGGGAAGCGACCTGCCGCAACAGTTCGAGAGTTTGCCGACCGCGACGAGGTGCTGTAATGCCCGAGCCGAGCGCCGAGCCACGCCCGTATCAGCGCGTCTACACCGATCTGCGTACGCGGATCGAGCAAGGCACGCTGGCACACGGCGTGCAGCTTCCGAGCCAGCCTGCCCTGGCTGCCGAGTATGGCGTGGCGCTCCTCACCGTCCGGCACGCCATTGAGTTGCTGCGGCGGGCCGGCTACGTGTCAGTAGAGCATGGGCGCGGCACGTTCGTCACGGACCCGCGCGGTGCCGACACGATCCTGGTGGTGGACGACGACTCGCGCGTGCGGTCGGTGCTGGTGGAACACGTCGCCTATGCAGGCTTCCGGGTACTCGAAGCCAGCAACGGCCAGGAAGCGCTGGAGGTGCTGGGCAAGGAGCCGGTCAGCCTCGTGTTCACCGACTTGCGGATGCCGGTCATGGACGGCATTGAGTTGCTACGGCGGGCACGTCCGCGCTTCCCCAGTACCATCTTTATCGTGGTCAGCGCCTACCCTGACGATCTGGTCGCGCTCTACCGCAGCGACGCCTTCCCGATCACCGTCATCCCGAAGCCGTTCCGCGCCGAGCAGGTGCGGCGGGCGCTGGCCCTCTTGCGCGCCCCAGACGGCAACCGGCATCCGCGCCTCGCAGTAGCCGCCGAGCCGGTCGATTCGCCGCGCAGCCCAGCGTCGGACCGCCCAGTCGTCCGCGCCTCGGTGCTGGTGGTGGACAACGACGCCTTCCACCGGGCCACCCTCAGCGAACTGATGACCGGGCAGGGCCACCAAGTGCGCGAGGCAGCGGACGGGTCAAGCGCGCTCGAAGCCGTCTCCGAGCAGCACTTTAGCCACATCTTCCTGGAAGTTCACTTGCCGGGGCTGGGCGGCATCGAAATGGCCCGGCTGATCCGCGAGCGCGACGCGAAGGCCGTCACGATCCTGATGAGCCCCGACCAGCAAGATGTCTTGCGCGTGCGGCAGGCGGGCCTGGGGCCAGCCATGACGCTCATCAAGCCGCTGTCGCCGGCGCACGTGATGGCCGCCCTGCGCCTCGCACGGGACTAGCCCCCGCGCCGGCCCAGGCACACGTTCCGATGCGCCGCTGGCGATGCGTCGGCGGTACACTGATGGACGGGAGGTATCATCACAATGGCCCGACAGATTCAAGCGGCTGAGGTGCTCTCCCTCGAAGCAGGCGACCACTTGACGCGCGACGAGTTCCACCGTCGCTACCTCCAGCATTCGGGCATCAAGAAGGCCGAACTGATCGAAGGGGTGGTCTACGTGCCGTCTCCCGTCCGGTTTGATCGACATGCCCAGCCGCATGCCTTCGTCATGGGGTGGCTGGCGGTCTATGTGGCGCAATCTCCGGGAGCGCTGCTCGGCGACAACGGCACCATCTTCCTCGACGGCGACACCGAGGTGCAGCCGGACGCCTTCCTCTGGCGTGACGATCCGGACGCGCTGCCCGGGCCACGCTTGCACGTCGATGGCTACATCCACGGCGCGCCGCAACTGATCGTCGAGGTCGCAGCCAGTTCGGCGTCGTACGATCTGCACGAGAAGCGCGCGGCTTACGAGCGCAACGGCGTGCACGAGTACGTGGTGTGGCGGGTGCTTGACGGCGCGCTGGACTGGTTCCGGCTGGCAGACGCCGCGTACGCCCGCGTTGAACCTGACGCCGCCGGCCTGATCGACAGCGCCGCGTTCCCCGGCCTGCGGCTGCACGTCCCG
>JBBQBU010000240.1:0-8525 GCA_038318015.1 Chloroflexota bacterium
GGAGTCAGGAGTCAGGAGTCAGGAGTCAGGAGTCAGGAGTCAGGAGTCAGGAGTCAGGAGTCAGGAGTCAGGAGTCAGGAGTCAGGAGTCAGGAGTCAGGAGTCAGGAGTCAGGAGTCAGGCACGCGCACGGTGCCAGCCCACAGTCGCCTCGTCGTCGTCGCGGCAACGAGCGTTCCGACAATGATGCACCGTCAGGCCGCCCAGTGCATCGAAAGCTGCCGCGTGCTGGCGCGGCGCTTTCGCGCGGACCTGCGCAGGCGGCGGCCGTCAGTAGTACGGCCAGGGCACGCTGCGCCGCGAGCGCATCGGCGGATAGCACCCCTGCCTGATCGTGCCTTCCAGCCGCTTGAAGAACTCGTCAACCTCTTCTGGGTCGAGCAGTCCCCCCAGCTCCTTGCGGAGCGCCGCGACCCGCTTCGGATCGCGCTTGAAGGCGTCGAGCTGGTGGCGCAACGGCCCGGGGATCGGCTCACTCTGCCAGTCCCAGATGACGGTGCGGAGCTTTGGCACGACGTTGAAGGTCAGCCCGTGGTCGATGCCCCACAGCTTGCCGTGCTTGTCCTTCAGGATGTGGCCGGCTTTGCGGTCCGCATTGTTCGTGATCGCGTCGAACAGGCCCATCAGCTGCAACTCGGCGGTGTGGGCGTCCTTGTACTCGAAGAAATCCGAGCGCGGTTCCACGTCCACCAGCAACTGGTACGACCCGACGCCGTGCGGACCGTCGCGGATGACGGTGGGCGGGATGAAGTCCCAGCCAAAGGCCACGCACGTCACGTACGCCGCCCGCTCGCGCTTGTACAAGGTGCCGTCCGGGAAGTCGTACAGGGGGATCTCGCCACGGCGCGGTTTGTAGACGGCCAGAAATGGCGGATGATCTTCGGCAACAAGCCGCGTGGCAAACGTGTAGTTCGAACTCCACGGGATCGACTCGACGGCAGTCACGTCGGCCCGTTCGAGCAGGTCTTGAACCTCGGCGCGTGAGACCCAGGCAGACGCGCTGCCTTCTCCGATCGCGAAGCCACGCTCGTTCATGGTCCGGGTCCGCCCCCGTGTCGCGTGCTGAGGCGGCGCTGCCTCCTGGCATTCTAGCGCGGCCAGGAATTCGCGTCACCTGTTCTTCGTACGCACGGATCAGCTTCCTGGTTGTTATGCCGCCGTGGTGGGTTCGTGTAGCTGCCGTAGCGGTCTGTGATCCGGGCCGATGGTACGGTCTCCTGGGCGCGCCAAACAGGAGCAAACAACCAATGGCAATTCTGGACGATGTCCTCGCCGGCCTCGTGGCTGGCCTCAAGAGCGACCTGAGCGGAGCTGGTCTCACGCGACAGCGCGGCGGCATGGCCCGGGGTGTTGCCTGGGCCGAGGCATCGGGCCGGGCGTCTGACGGCGCCTGGGTCGAGCTGCGCTTGCACCATCGACCGTCGGAACACCGGCTCCAGGCCGGGCTGCTGGCGTACCAGCCGATGTCACGCGGCGGCCGGACCATCGTCGTCGGTGAGCGGTCACTCAGCTACCGGTTCGAGCCGGCCGAAGTGTCGCTTGACCTTGCCGACGACGTGTCGGAATGGCTGCGTAGCATCATGATCGACGAAAGCACGGTAGCTGCCTCCGCATGAGGCGGCAGCCCCCCGCTTGTTGGCCTGCATCGTGCATCATGCGTACCTCCGCTGCCGTTCGTGGCCGCAAGAGCGGATTAACTTGACCGTATGCGCGGCGAACACGGTATCCTCGCTGGGCGGCGCGACGGTGGAGGTACGAGGGATGAACGGGCGGTTGTGGCGGTTTGGGCGCGGTCGGGGGTCTGGCAACCCGCCGGTCGTCGTCGATGCGGCGGAAGCTGCGCTGCCGGGCGCAGACCCAACAAATGCGGAGCACGCCGATCAGCCGGTTGCTCCGCCGCTTGAGTCGTCAGACCTGGCTGCGTCGTCGCTGCCAGACCAGCCCGTCTTGCTAAACACGACCGGCCGCCAGCCTGCCCGCATCGGGGAACTGCTGCCCGCCCGACAGGGGCGCTCGCCGCTGGCCTTCGTGCGCCTGCCGTCCGTGCCGAAGCGGATCATCCTGGCGGCCGGCGTCTGTGCGGGGCTGGTCGGGCCGGCTGTCGCGCGGCATCTCGTGACGCGGCTGCTCTTCGGGCGGCCCGCCGCCGTCGCCGGCAGCGCGATTGAGATCACGCGGATTATCTACAACGGGCCGCTCACGCCGCAGGCTGCCGCAGCCATCGGAAAGGCGCTGACGGCGGGGCGTCGCTGAACCATTCTCCCCGCTGTTCCCCGCATTCAAGCGGTCAATCACCACGCCTTCGCGCAACCGGCCCCCGGATGTCGCTCGTTAACGGTCCGAGCGGGCGCGGCAGGCTGCTCGCGGCAGTACCGCGAATCTCCCGGTGCTTTGCGTTCATCTCAAGATGGACGAGGGCGGCTATCGCAAATCGTGTCATCCTGGGCCGCGTTGTGTTCCCGTCCGGCCCCATATCCGACGCCATGAGGCTCTGATTGCGCCGATCTACCCTCCTTGTTGATGACTGGCTTCGTGACTGGCCGCTGCTTCCGTTCTCGCTGGTGCGGCTGCGGCTCAGGGCCAGAGTGCATGTGGGGAGCGTTGTACGCTGCCTCTCCGACCGCCGAGTGCAGCTGGCGACCGGCCTGCTGATGGTAGCGGTGCTGGCGTTTCTGGGTGTCGTGCAGGCACCGGTCTTCGTTGACGAGGCCGACAATGTGCTCAGTGCCTGCCTGATCAGTCGGGGTGCGCTGCCGTACCGTGACTTCTTCTCGCACCACTTCCCGCTGCCGTACTACGTGCTGGCCGCGCTCGGGGAGCCGGCCGCTTGCTCGGTGCTGGCTGCGCGCCTTGTCGGCGTCCTCAGCCTGACCGTTGCGGCGGCCCTCTTCGCTTGGGCGGCGCGCAATCCGCTGGTGCCGGCGGCCCTGCTGCTGCTCGGGCTGACCGGGCCGCTGTACTACGCGCAACTCTACCTCGCCGAAACCTGGATCATGGTCGGCCTGATCGCCACCGTTGGGCTGCTCACCGATGCCGGTCTGCGGCTGCGCGGCCCAGTCGCCTGGACGGTCCGTTTCCTGGCGCTGATGTCGCTCGCCTGGTCCAGCCCGCTCGGGCTGATGATGGCAGCGCTGCTGCTGCCGCTGATGGTGCTTGGCGCGGGCCGCCCGTACCTGCCGGCTGCGTCGGCCGGGGCGGCTGCGCTGCTGGTCTGGCCGCTGGGGCTGGCGCTTCAGGGCACGCTGCCGTCGTTCATTGACCAGGGCGTCCGCTTCAACACCGAGATCTACGGCCGCTACCTCGATGTCCAACTGACGAACCCGGTGGCGCTCCTCTGGGAAACACTGATGTTTGCCCGCCACCGCTTCGCCTTCGGGATGGACTGGCTGATGAGCGGCGGCGAGAAGGCGACCGCCGCCAGCTTCGCCGCCCTGTTCGAGTTGCTGCTGACGGTGCTGCTGGCCGCGTTGCTGGTCTGCCGGCGCAACGAGCGGCTCTTTCGGCTGGGCGTGCTGCTGCTGGTGCCGCTGGCGGTTTCGCGCGACGGCTTTCACCTGTCGCCGTACATCGCGCTCGCGCTGTTCGCCTGCGCTCAGTTACTGTCGCCGACTACTTGGCGCAGCGGTCGGCTGCAACTGCTTGCGGTCGCGATCATGCTGGTGGCGGTGCGCGTCTATTTCTTCTTCTTGCCCACTGACCTGCACGCACCCAGTGAGCTTGCCGCATCGCTCCAGTCCGAGAAGCAGATCGTGCGCTACGCGGCTGCGGACGCTGCCGTCCTCTTCCTGCCGATAGCGCCCCATGGGTACCTTGCCGACGACCGGCGGCCGGGCAGCTTCTTCACCTACTTTTTGCCCTGGCAAGCCGACTTGCCGGGTGCCCAGGAGCGACTCATCGCGGACATCGATGCCAACGAGGTCGCAGTGATCGTGCTAGATCAGGAGACGCTGCTGTGGGACAAGTACCGTCTGCGTGACTATGCACCGCTGGTTCTGGCCCACATCCAGGCCAACTATCACCCCGTTGACAGCCAGGACCGGCGCAAGGCCAGGTTCTTCGTGCGCGGCGCGGCACCCGTTGAGGCATCCACACGGCCGGCGGGAGCGTCCACGCGCCGCTGACTGCCGTCCCGTGACTCTGTCTAACCGGCGGGCTACCGAATGAGCATGGCCCAGAGGCCGCCGACGCACAGGGCCGGCCCGTACGGCATGTACACCTTCCGTGAGCGGCTCGACAGCAGCACGATGGCCGCCCCGATGCCCCCGGCGAAGATACCCACGAGCAGCGCCGTGAAGACGCCTGGGAACCCGGCCATCGCGCCGAGCAGCGCCGCGATGGTGATGTCGCCGGTGCCGAGCGGCTCGCCGCCCCGGTACATGACCCGGCCGAGCACGTACAGCCCGCCGAAGCTGAGCGCCCCGATGAGGCTGCCGACCAGCGCACTGAACCAACTGCCGCTCATGCTGAACGGCGCGGCTGCGAGCGCCAGGACGATGCCGCCGATGCCCAGCACAAGGTAGACCTCGCGGTGGCGCAAGTCGATGGCGAGAATCACCATCAGGACGGTAGCGAAGGCGCAGTGCAGTGCCAGCGACAGCCCCGGCGGCCAGGCCAGGCCGAGCGCCACGAAGACGCCGACGGTGCCCAACTCGAACAGGACATCGCTGCGGGACGGGCCGGCTCCGCACGTTGGGCAGGCGCGCTGGAACCCGAGTGCCCGCGCGGTCTGGCTTGCGGCCGGCCAGGGTAGGCCACACTCTTGCGCGGCGCAGATCGGGCGGCTCAGCAGGCGACCGCGCACCGGCAGCGCCCGTGCGACGAGCGTCACCAGGGCACCAGCCAGCAGACCGGCACCCACCAGCACCGCCAACGTCAAGGGATCAACCATGCCATGCTCCTCGGCTGTTCGTCGGGTCAGCGCGGCGAGTGTCCCCGTCGGTGTCGGTCGGCCGCCCGCCTAGTAAACGCCCGGCAGCAGCCGCGCGGTACGGGCACTGTAGTCAGCATACTCGGGATAGGCGGCGGTCAGCGTCCGCTCTTCCACGATCATGCGGTACGACTGCAACGCGATGAAGGCAATGTACACCAGTGTGGAGACCGGGCTGATGGTCAGCGCGAACATGCCAGTAAAGGCCAGGAACTCGCCCAGGTAAATCGGGTGCCGGACCCAGCGGTACATGCCCGTCTGCTTCAACCCACGGGCGCGCGGCATGATCCCGAACGAGCGGCCCAGGCTAACCAGGCCAATCACCATGATGATCAGCCCGACCGTGAGCAGTGCCTCAGCAGTTGCCAGCACCCACAACTCTTCAATGGTGCGCGGGGCCATCGACAGCCCGAGCACGACCGCCGTGCCGCCAACCGCAGCCGCGTCAGCCACCCAGCCGCCGGGACCGCGCCCCTGCGTTGACGGTCGCCGGATCAGGAACAGCCAGCAGATCAGCACACTAAAGCTGCTACTGAGCGCCTGATGCCCGAAGTGCAGCCAGCCCGTGGCCGGTCCCTGCGGGTCACTGCTCGGGTCAGCCTGCAACATCGAGATCAGGCCAAGCACGTTCATCAGGCCCATCAACCCGAAGAGGTACGCCGGCATCAAACTGGCCGCGCAGATCAGCAGGCCCGCGCGGCTCGGCGGCGCGAACGTTCGGCGGACGGCGGCACCCTCAGCAGTGGGGGTCGGTGCGGGGTCTGTCGAGATATCCAGAGACATCGCGCGTGGCTCCTTCAGAGGTGGGCGGTGTTGAGAAGTCAGGGCGACGCATGTATGCGTCATTCTCATGATCTCTACGGCACCCCTGCGACCTCACATGTCCCAACGGTCGATGCGGGGGGTGGGGGATGGGGCCGGGCGTCGGCCTCCCGAATCGACCTGGAATTGTTTGCCTGCTCTCGGTCCCGCCCCTATAGTCCACCAGACTTTCGTTGCGGACGGTGACGTCGTTTGGCAGTCCTCGCTCGCTACCTGCTGGCGGTCACGTTTGGACTGGCGCTCGGCATCGGCCTGTCGGTCGGGGCGGTACTGGCGCTCGGGCTGCGGCCTGCGACGGGCAGCCTCGCCGTGGCTGGGCCAACGCCGTTGCCGACCCCGTTCCCGGCTGCGACGCCCCGCCCGAGCCAGGCCGCTGGTACTGCGGCTGCCCTCCCGTCGCCCATTGACGAGTCGCTCGTCGCGGACCTGTTCGACCGCGTGGGGCCGTCCGTGGTCAACGTCTCGGTGCGCGTGCCCAACGCCTCAGGGCAGGGGCCGAACGTCCGACAAGGCTCTGGCTCCGGCTTTGTCGTCGACGCGCAGGGGCACATCCTGACGAACGAGCACGTGGTCCGCGATGCGTCGCGGATTGAAGTGACGCTGGCGGACGGCCTGAAGGTGCCGGCCGAGGTGCGCGGGCGCGACGACCTGAACGATATCGCGCTACTGAAGGTCGATGCGCCGGCCGAGCGATTGCACCCGGTCACGCTCGGTGACAGCACGGCGCTGCGGGTCGGGCAACTCGCCGTTGCCATCGGCAATCCGTACGGCTTCACCCGCACGCTCACCGTTGGCGTCGTCAGCGGCATCGGGCGGCCCATCGAGGACGCCGGTCGCCGCCCGCTCCTCGACATGATCCAGACGGACGCGGCGATCAATCCCGGCAACTCCGGCGGGCCGCTCTTGAACGGGCGCGGTGAGGTCATCGGCATCACGACCCTGATCGACCGGTCACAACTCAGCGTGGGCTTCGCGGTGCCGATCCACACCGCCATGCAGATTCTCCCGAACATGATGGCTGGCGAGCGCGTCGCCCGGCCATGGCTCGGCATCGCGGGCGTGGCGCTCAGCCCGCTGCTGGCAGAGCAACTGAAGCTAACGGCTGACCAGGGCATCCTGGTGCGTGAAGCTGTGCCCGGCGGCCCGGCCGACCGGGCGGGCATCCGTGGCGGCTCCGGGGATGATCCGGCCAGCGGTGACGTGATTCGCGCCATCGATGGACGGCCGGTGTTGCGCGTGGCTGACCTCGTGGCGACCATTGACCCGCGCCGCGTCGGCGACACGGTGACGGTGACGATGGTACGGGCCGGCACGGAGCAGTCCGTCCAGGTGACGCTCGGGGAGTATCCCGAAGCGCGTTGAGCGGCCCGCACGGGCCGGCCCGGTGCCCAATCGGCCATCCTTGTCGGGTGGAGGCCGACGTGTGCCTCGCGTGACGACACTCAGCAGATGAAGGATGCCCCAAATGGCTACCCATGATGATGTGGCACAGGTTGATGAGGTCAGCGCGGCCGAAGGCGGCTGCACCGTCGATTGGTCGTGGCTGGTTGGCCGCGAAATTGCATCCGTGACCTCCGACTTGCAGCACTGGAACGTGCGCTTCACGGACGGGAAAACGCTAAAGATCCAGGCGGCGGTGTACCAGGGCAAGGCCTTCCTGGCGTTCGACCCGTGGAAGCCGCCCACGCCGTAGCCGCCGCCCCGTGCAGGCTTCAGACGGGTGAGGGGCTGTCGTCGCTGTTCGGCGGTTCCGCCTCGCCCACGCCTGCCGTCACGGCTCCGGCGGTCGCTGTGTCGCCTGCGCGGATTTTCCGACGGTCGCCGCCGCGCCGGGTCTTGCCGTAGCGGCGCGCTACACGGGGCTTCGGGTCGCGCGTCTCGGCGATCAGCCGGCAGAACGCGCACCGCTCCGTCGTCGTCGGCTGTTCACATTCGATGCACGGGCGCAACTCGTGGGGGTCGTTGGCGGCAAACTGCGCGCGTGCTTTGTCGAGGAACCCGAGCAGGAACGCCTGCTTCGTGCCCGGTGACGCTTGCTCCAACAGGTTGAGCGCCTCCTTGTGCAAGATCGACTTCGCGCCGACCGCGTTCGGGCACTCTTCCACCACGTACTCGATGCCCCGGATCACTGCGTAGGCGGCCGTCTCGTGCTCTGACAGCCGGTACAGCGGCTTCACCTTGCGGACGAGGCCGGCGTCTTCCGCTTCCAGCACGGGAGCCTGCCGCGCAAGGTATCCCGTCTGCCAGTGCAGCACGTTGCCGAGCAGCGTCGCGGCCTCATCGTCCAGGTTGTGGCCGGTCGCGACGACTGCGTAGCCGCGTTCGGCCGCCTCGCGATTGAACAGGTACCGCTTCGCCAGCCCGCAGCCCGAGCAGGGAGCGCGCCGCGTCTGCTCGGCGATCAGCGGCACGCTCACGCCGAACGACTGCTGCATGTCTGAGATGTGCAGGGTCCGGCCGTGGGCGGCGGCGAACTGCTCGCTGTAGTCGCGCGACCGGCTGGAGTAGTCGCCGATGCCCAGGTCGATGTACAGGCCGTCCGCGTCGTACCCCTCTTCCAGCAGCACGTCCCAGAGGGCCAGGCTGTCCTTGCCGCCGCTGACCGCCACGAGGATCTGATCGCTTTTGCTGAACATCTTGTCGTGGCTGATGGCGCGCCGGACCTGATCGTGAAAGAACTGGATGAAGTGGTCGCCGCAGTACGAGGCGTTGTGCCGCCGCACCTCCACCCACGCGTCATCTCGACAGCGGACGCACTTCACGGCCTAGCTCCCTCC
>JBBQBU010000241.1:0-8508 GCA_038318015.1 Chloroflexota bacterium
GCGGTGGCCGCGCGCATCGCAGCGGGCGAAGTGGTGGAGCGGCCGGCCTCAGTCGTCAAGGAACTGATCGAAAATGCGCTTGATGCCGGCGCGCGCCACATCAGCGTCGAGATCGAGCAGGGTGGTCTGGGCCTGATCCGCATTGCCGACGACGGCCACGGCATCAACGTGGCCGAGTTGCCCATCGCCTTCGAGCGCCACGCCACGAGCAAGTTGACAAGCGACGCCGACCTGGACCGCATCACCACGCTCGGGTTTCGGGGCGAAGCGCTGCCGAGCATCGCAGCGGTGGCCGACGTGGACTGCCTGACCCGCACGGCCGGCGACGATCACGCCTGGCTGCTGACGATGCGCGGCGGCCAGCCAACCAGCGTGGAGCCGGCGACCCGCACCGTGGGTACCACCATGGCCGTGCGCGACATCTTTGGGGACTTGCCGGCGCGGCGCAAGTTCCTGAGGAGCAAGAGCGGCGAGAACGGCCAGATCGTGACCCTCCTGGCGAATCTCGCACTCGGGCGGCCGGACGTGGCCTTCACGCTGCGCCTGGACAACCGGCGCGCGCTGGAGACGCCCGGCGACGGCGACCTCGCTGCCGCTGTGACGGCGGTACACGGTCGGGGTGTGGCCGACTACCTCGCGCTGATTGTGCCTGACGAGGAGGACAGTGAGTTCGTGACCGTCGGCGGCTGCCTGGGCTGGGGTGAGGCAACCCTGCCGACCCGCGCCGGCTTGACGTTGCTGGTCAACGGCCGGTGGGTCCAGAGTCGGGCGCTTGGGTATGCCGTGGACCAGGCGTACAAGACGCTGGTGCAAATCGGGCGGTTTCCCATCGCTGTGCTGGACATCAGGGTGCCACCGACCGACGTTGATGTAAACGTCCATCCACGCAAGAGCGAGGTTCGACTGCTGCACGAGCGGGCGGCGTTCGGGGCGGTACAGCGGGCCATCCGGCGCACGCTGGCCGGCTTCACCGGTCCCCGTCCAACAAGCCTGCTCGGCCCGGACGACACGGAAACACCCGCCGCCGACGGTACGGCCTGGACCGCCGGCCTGCGGGTGCTCGGGCAGGCCGGCGGCACCTACATCATCGCGGAGGGCGCGGCCGGCGTCTATCTGGTTGATCAGCATGCCGCCCACGAGCGCGTTCTCTTCGAGCAGCTACATGCGCAGTGGGAAGGAACCCGCGAGCAGCAGGCGTTCCTGGAACCGGTGGTCCTCGACCTGCCGCCCCGCGTGGCAGCCGTCGCCCGTGGCCACCTGGACGCGCTGGCGCAGGCCGGCTTCGAGGTTGAGCCATTCGGGGACGCCTCGCTGCTGCTGCGTGCCGTGCCGGCAGCGCTCGTGAGCCGCGACGCGGTCGGCGTACTTGGGCGTGCGCTGGCGAGCCTCGCGGATGAAGCGCCGCCAGCCGACTGGCGCGAGCGACTGGCGATTCTGTTTGCGTGCCACTCCGCCACCCGCGCCGGCGACCGCCTGACCGACGAGGAGATGGCCGCCTTGCTGGACCAGCTTGGTGAGGCCGATCTGTGCCAAGCGTGTTCCCACGGACGCCCGACCGCAATCCTGCTGTCACATCTGCAACTCGCGCGGGAGTTCGGACGGCTATACTGAAGCGACGATGGCACGGATCGGGCTGAGCCGACGATCATTGAGAGATCGTTACCCGCACGCAGCCGGCCCGGTGCATCGTTAGGGCCGTTGGCCGGTCGGAGGGCATCGACATGCGAAATGTACGGCGCGTGGCGCTCGGTGGCGCGCCGGCCTCCGAGGCGGAGATCCGTACCCGCCTGCGGCTGTTTGGCCTGCTGGCCCTGCTGGTGCCGCTGTTCGCTGGCCTGCAATATCTCGTGCGCGAGGCGGTGCCGCGCGTCGAGATTCGCCTCGTCTCGCAGGACGTGCCATCGTCGGTGCCGGTGCTGGTGCCCGTTGATCGCGTCGTCGAACGCATCGTCTACGTGACGGTTGATCGGCCAGACACGGTGCCCCACATGAACGCGCCGGCCAGCTTGCCTGCCGCCATCTTTCAGCCGCCGCCGCCAGTCCAACTCCCGGCCGCTGAGCCCGTAGAGAGCCGCGATAGCACCCGGCTTGCCGAACCGCTGGCGGCCGTTCCTGATCCGGCCGGTGAAGTGCGCGCCCCGTCGGCAGAACCAGTCGCAGACCCAGCGCCGGCGCTCATCGCCACCGGCACGTATCGTCCCCAGCCGGTGGCCCCGGCCCGGGCAGTCGCACCGGCATCGGTGCCAGCCGATGAGGCGACCGACGACGCCGATGTCACTGACGAGTTCGTCGCTGACGACGTTGCAGACATGGCTCCTGACGGCGATGCCATCGCTGATCGAGGCATCGAATGGGTCGATGTGCCGGTGATGGTTGCCGTCGTCAGCCCGTCCGGCGATGGCACATCGGAGATGTCCGTCGAGATGATGACAGTCGCCCGGCCGCGCGTCACCGAGACGGCGGGGGCAGCCCCGGCCGACGAAACTGCCGTTGAGGCTGGCCAGCCGGCCGACGAGCCTGAGAACGACGGCGCAAACGAGGGCGAACTGGTGGATGAGGTAGCCTCAATGCTCAATGAGGACACTCAGGCTGCCGATCAGGAGACAGCGACCGATATGCAGCGTGCGGGCAACCCTGATCTGGCCGTCACTGCTGACAGTGCCCAGGAAGACGGGTCGGGCGGCCGGTAATCCGGTTATCGTCGTAGGCGACGCGACCGGCGTCAATCAGCATCAACCCACGACAAGCAAGAGGGCCGCCAGATGTTTCTGGCGGCCCTCTTGGATTGGTGGAGACGGAGGGGAATCGAACCCCTCGTCCAGAGCGACTCAACTCGAGGCCACTACAGGCTTAGTCGGCTGTTTGATCTCGCACTAGCGACCCCTGCCGACCGGGTTCACCAGCACCAGCCCGCTGATCTTAGGCGCGCCCTAGAAGGCGGTCCGACGCGCAGCATTTCGGCTTTAGTGACGCCTGTTACTGACCCACCGAAACGAGGCCAGGCAGACGCTCGATGCGATTAAGCAGCGAGAGCGAGTTGTGGTTCGGCGGTTAAGCCGTGCCGATTGATTAACGAGGGCACCGGCACCTCGGCCTGCGTCCTACGAGCCTCCTCCCCTGTCGAAACCTAGCGTCCCCCTGCGAACGCCTCTTTGACAGCCCGGTCAAGCTCTCGCTTCGATTCCCGGTCGGCAATCGCGGCGCGCTTGTCGTACTGTCGCTTTCCTCGTGCTACGGCGATTTCGAGCTTTGCGAAGCCCTTCTTCGCGTAGAGCCGAAGCGGGATCAGCGTCAATCCCTGCGCTTGACTCTGTTCGGCAAGCTTGTCAATCTGCTTCTTGTGGAGCAGCAGCTTCCGAGGCCGCAACGGATCATGGTTCCAGATGTTCCCTTGATCGTACGGCGAGACGTGCATATTGTACAGCATCACCTCGCCTTGCTGTACGCGGGCGTAGCTGTCACGCAAGTTCACTTTGCCCGCGCGCACCGACTTGATCTCGGTGCCCGTCAGCACGATGCCGGCCTCCAGCGAGTCCATGACTTCATACTCGTGGTAGGCGCGACGGTTTGACGAGAAGACGCGTTCAGCCGGGCGCTCGTCGGGCACACCCTTTGTGCCTTTGGCCGCCCCGTTCGGGGTGGTGGGGATGGTGCTCATCTTCGCCACGATGCTGACCTCAACTACCCAGAATGTAGCGGACAGCAGCATCTAGCTGCGCGTCGTCGGCGCGGGTCGCCTCAGACGAGATCGTCGCCGTGGGCGGCAGTTCGACCACCTGATCTGGTGCCAGACCGACGCCCTGGATCGGCTTCTCTGCTGGCGTGAGCCACTGCGCGGTGGTGACGCGCAAGCCCGACTTGTCGCTTAGCTCATGGACGTTCTGCACGGTGCCCTTGCCGAACGACTTCTCACCCACCAACATCGCCTGCCGATTGTCGCGGAGCGCGCCGGCCAGGATCTCCGAGGCGCTGGCACTGCCCTTGTTGATGAGCACGACGACGGGCACCTGGGCCGCCGTGCCGCCGCCCTCGGTGCGGTAGGTCTTGCGGTCGCCGTTGCCACTCTGCTGGTACAGCACGATGCTGCCCGGATCCATGAACTGCGCGGCGGCCTCGACTGACGTGGACAGATAGCCGCCAGGGTTGTTTCGGACATCAACGATGATGCCGCGCGACTGCTGGTTCACCAGATCCTTGACGGCCGCCACCATCTCGGTGCCCGTCGAGGCCGAAAACGAGCTGATCCGCACGTAGCCGACCTGTCCGTCCAGCATCCGCACCCGCACTGACTTCAGCTTGATTTCGGCGCGGACCACCGTGATCTGGAGCGGTTCCGTTTCGCCCTGGCGCAGAATCGTCAGGGTCACGGGCGTGCCGCGCTGGCCGCGAATCAGGCCCACCGTGTCGTTTAGCGTCTTGCCAAACAGCGACTTGCCGTCGACTTCCACCACGATGTCGCCCGGCCGGAAGCCGGCGGCCTCGGCCGGCGACCCTTCAATCGGGGCGACCACCGTCAGGCGGTTGTCCTTCATGTCCACCTGGATGCCGATGCCGTCGAACGAGCCGCGCAGGTCGGTATCACTGACCTCGCGCTGCGATGGCGTCTGGTACACCGTGTAGGGGTCGCCAACCGCGTCGACCATGCCCTTGATCGCGCCGAAGATCAGCTTCTGATGATCGACCTGGGTCTTGTCGTAAAAGTCGCGCTCGACGATCTGCCAGGTTTCCCAGAAGACTTTGAAGCGTGCCTGCTCGTCGGACGACAGCACGCCATCCGCCGTGGCGCGGGCCGAGGCCGGCTGCATCACGTCGAGAAAGGCGAGGGCACCGCCGCCGCCCGCTGGCTCGGCGCGGCCAAAGAGGTAGCCGCTGACGAAGGCCATACCAAAGGCCAGCAATGCGACAATGCTGGTGATGAGGACGTTGGTGAAGCCAGGAAAGGTTCGTTGTCTCTGCACGGCCGGCAAATCCCTATAGCATGCCTGGGTGGGATTCTACCGTACCGTTCTCCGGGCTTGACGTATTCTTCGCCTCGCAGTTCCCGGTCTGCCGTCTGTTCGGATTGGCTCAGGCGGGTGGCGCACCCGGCGGCTCGGCCAGGGCGTCAGCCAGCTCTTCAGCAGACGCAGAGTACCGCTCGAAGACATCACGCAGGTGCGACACTTCGTAGTGGGCGTAGATCTTCTTGGTCGTCTCCGGGCTGGCGTGCCCCAGGATGTCCTGCACTTCCGAGAGCTTGGCCCCTCGATTAAGCATCACGCTGGCTTTGGCGTGCCGGAAATCGTGGGTGGTGGCATCAATGCCGACGGCTGCCGCGTACCGCTTCACCACGTCCCAGACGCCTTTGGGGGATAGTCGCCAGCGTCGGGCACCCGGCCCGGGTTGCTGGCCTCGGCCCAGGTCATGCCGCAGGAACAACGGCGCGTGGCGGTCTGCGCGCGCTTCCAGGTAGGCGCGAATAGCCGCCAGCGCACCATCATCAAAGAAGACGATGCGCTCCTTGCTGCCCTTGCCCGTGATGAGCGCCTGCCGACCATGCCCGTCCTGCACGTCTGCGCGCGTCAGGTTCGCGACCTCCTCGCGCCGCATGCCGGTCGTGAAGAGGGTCCGCAACAGCGCGCGATCCCGCAGCAACTCCAGGCGGGGCGCACCGCCATACTGATCGCCGGGCGGCAGCGGCAGCCCGTCCACGTGCGTCACAATCAGCACGAGCCGCTGGTCGATGCGCGGCGTCCGGTACGGCACCCGCCCCATGACCTCGCGCACGTTGTCGCGCAGCTCCTCGAACGAGACATCGACGGCCAGCAGGTGCCGCCTGGCGCAGAAGCGCAAGAACGCCCGAGTGCCGGCCACGTACGTCGCAATGGTGAACCGGTCGTCGCGACCGTAGACGCGCGCCAGCCAGAGGTACAGCCGCTCCAGCAAGTCGCCCCGAAACGCCGTCGTGTCCAGCGTAGTCGGGTCGCTGCCGATGCTGCTCAGGTACTCGTGCAGGCGGCCCAGGGCGGTGCGATAGGTGGTGACGGTGCGCGGCGACCGGCCGGCCAGGCTGGCGACGAAGCGCTCCTCGGCTTCGAGCAGCGGCAACCCGCGTTCCGGCGCACGCGCGGGCAGGGGGGTGATGGCTGCTGTGACAGCGGGCGAGCCTGCGCCGTGTGCGAGCCGGTCAATCGCCATCTGCTGTCACCTCGCCGGTCGGCCGGCGCGCTCGGCCGCGTGTCAGGATCGTCGTTCGTAGAGCAGGACGCGCACGTTCTGGAACGCACGCTGCCGTGCGCCATACCCCCGGCGCGAGAGCCAACCGCGAACGGCTTCGGACGTGTCACCGTCAAGTGTCGCGTCGAACTCGTGGGAAAGAACGAGCCAGATGCGCTGATGGCGCGCGGCGAAGTCGGGCATTGCGGCTGTGCCCGAGGTCAGGCCACGGTAGTACGTCTCGGATGATGCCAGCGCATCCCAGCTGAACGGTTCCAGAATGTCGGGCCGCGTGGCCCCCGGCCGTCCGCCGGCCAGCCAGCCGGCGTAGTACTCGTAGCCGAGTTGGCCGCGCTTTGAAATGAAGATCCAGCCATCACCGGGCTGTGCGGCTTCCTCCAGGTAGGCGACCGCTCCACGCCAGTTCTCACTCTGGCGGATCTCAAGTCCCTGATACAGGGGCACGAGCGCCAGGGCTGCCAGCAGCGCAGCCACCAGGGGACGAACCAGCAGTGGCCGCAGCGCCATGATCCCGACAGCCGCCAGCAACGGGAAGGCCGGCATCGCGGCGAACAGGTAACGCTCCTTGAACATCGGCTTGACGTAAGACAGCAGGAAGATTGTCAGGATCGGGACCAGTAGCCAGAGCAGGGGGACAAACGCCGTGGCGAACTGGGCGCGCTGCCGGGCGATGAACGCTCGACGGAGCATCACGCCAGCACCGAGCGTGCCGAGCGCGCCGTAGACCCACAATAGCCAGGGCGACGCTCCGGCAAACAGTCGGAGCAACTCGGTCAGGTCAGACAGTCCGCTTGGCCGCACGTGCAGAATCTGGCTCCCGTCGCTGTTGCTGACGAAGAACGGTACGAACGGCAAGCAGAGCAGCGCGACGGCGACGCCGCTGACGACCAGTGCACGCCACGCCGGCAGCCGTGCGTACATCGCCACAACGACGATTTGCGCCATGATGATGAACAGGGTGAAGAAGTGAGCGTAGAAGGCGACCGTCGTCCACGCGACATACCGTATCCAGGCCTTGCGGCCGCCGCCGTCGAGGGCTGCAATCAGGGCGTCCCACGAGAGGGTCGCGAGCAGCGCCCACATGGTGTAGGCGCGCGCCTCCTGCGACATCTCAATGTGGTAGGCATTGACCGCCCCCAGCGCCGCTGCCAGCAGTCCAGTAACCGGGCGGTCGAGCCGGGCACCGACGCGATACAGCGCCCAGAGGCCGAGGACGCCGCAGATGACAGATGGCAGGCGCATCCAGGTCTCGTCGGCGGCCGGGCCGACCAACCGGACCCAGAAGAACATGACGATGTAGTAGAGCGTCATGTTCGCTTCTTCGCCGTAGAGGACCGTCACAATGTCGCGGGGCTGCTGCGCCGCCAGCCCGACGCTGAACAGTTCGTCAACCCACATGCTGCGGACGCCCAGGTCGCGCAGCCGCAGGACAAAGCCCACACCGACGACCAGAGCCAACCCCAGCGCGAGCAGCAGGCTCGACTGCGATGCGCGCAGCCAACTCGGCACGATTGTGGCAACGACGTTCGGACCGACGCTGACGGCGCGGGCGGCGGTGTTGAGGCTGGGCATCGGTCTGGATGGACTAGGACTGGTCACGGCAGGAGTATGTCTTTCGTGCGCCCTCAGTGTCGATGAATCCGAGCGATTGGGCGAGAAGCGTCATAGACTCGTCATCAGCGCACCGGCCGTTTGAGAAAGCAGACGGCAGTTCGGCGGCGCCCGAGCGGGCGAGCGTGCCGAAAGCCGAGTGGCGAATATAAGTGTCAATATGTCGGGCACTCGAAATCCACTTGGAGTCGGGCGACTGGCACACGGGATGGTGCCTCAGCTTCGCCGTCCTGTTACCCCCAGTTACGACGGCCTCGGCCCGGTTCGCTCGCAAGGTGACTGATGCTCCGTGGCTTACCCTCCGCAGCTTGCGCTCCATGGCTGGCGCGCTCGCGGCCACGCCGATCTGCGAACAGCACGAACGCCTCTGGTAGAATCGCCCGGCCGGCCACCACCGTGATCGGTCCAGCATTGACCAGCCTCGACCTGACCGGAGCCGCCGTGACCACAGTTCTCGAAGCCGCACGTGCGGTCCGCCAAACCCGGACCGAGCCGCGCGGCCGGCGACTCCCGTGGCTCGATGTTGCGCTGTGCGGCCTGCTGGTGCTGGTCGCTGGCCTCGCGCGCCTGCCGAACCTCGGCGTCTACACGGTTTCGTTCCCGGAAGGCATCCGCGCCGCGCAGTTGCAACTGATGGCTGCTGGCTATCAGCCGTGCGTCGAGATCTTCTGTAACCAGGGC
>JBBQBU010000242.1:0-8491 GCA_038318015.1 Chloroflexota bacterium
CGCCCTCCTGGTATTGCTCATAGCAACCGTGCTTGCGATCTACAAGCCTAAAGGCATGACCCGGTACGGGTGGCGTAAGCAGCACGAGCAGCGTGCAGTGTCGGAGCGGTAGATGGAGTGACTCCTGCACGGCCTCGACCAGCGCCACGATCCCGTGCTGGCGCGGACGGTAGCACAGGATCGTGGCGGTCGCCCAGAGCAGCGCGAGCGCGAGCAGGGGCCACCTGAAGTCCGAATCGATCACGAAATTCACCAAGACCATCTCGCCAACCGAGGTCAGCCCGCAGACGGCGATCATTGCCACCGCACCGGGCGTGCGCCCCGGGAGAACCACGCGCGCCAGCTACACGGTCAGGAGTCCGGTGGGGATGATCGTCATGAAGCTGTCGCTACGCTGAAGTCGGGGGCCGCCGCGAATGAGCAGCACCAGCGCGATCACAACAAGAAGTGTCGTCACGAACGCATAGGTCGCGCCCGTGGCGGCCAATGGAAAGATGAGCATGCCGGCCCATGCATTGAGCGATGTGTGCATGACCATGACGGGCAGAACGCTGCGCTGCGTGTGCTCGGACAGCCATCCAAACACGACGGAACTGGCGACAATGTTGATCATGAAGAGCGTGATCGGCATCTGTGATTGCGGGGTACCGGCCATGAAGAACAGCGGCAGATGCCACAATCCCCAGACGGCGCCGACGATGAGACTTGCCGCCCGCCAGTGCAATCTGGCTGTCAGCGCGGGCATGGCGTAGCCGCGCCAGCCGAACTCCTCACCCAGTGGCCCGCCTGTCAGCAGCACGAGCCCGAAATTGGCGACAACGAGCGGGAGTTGTCCGGCAGCAGGCAACGCTGGAATAGTGCCACCCAATGCAGCATGCAACGCGAGCGCACACAGCATCACAGCAGGCGGTGCCAGGAACGCCAAGGCATACCAGCGCCAGCCAATGCGCCACTTCAGGCAGCGCACAAGCCAGGCACGCCATCCCGCACCCGTGCTGAAAAGGGCAACGACGGCAAAGCCGGCAATGCTTGGCCCCAAGCCTGCAGCTATCAGCAGGACCGTACCCAGAGCTTCGGAATATGCCCTTGCTTGCGCGGTAGCAAAGCCGAGCCCCCACGACCACGCGAACGCGAAGGCAAAGAACGCCAGTATGGCACGCGTCAGTTGTGCGCGGTCTTGCAGCGATGGACCGCAATCGAGCGTTTGGGAGTGGCTGGTTTGCGCCATCGACTGAATGCTCATACCTGCGCCGATCCATGTGCCAGCGTGGACGTGTCGCCACTACGCTGGGCCTGCGCCATCCCAACACTCAGGACGATCACCAGAACAATGCCCCCGACCGCACGCCCAAGGTTCTCGGGTATGCCGAGTTGCAGTGCGGCTGCGAGGCCGACGAGCGACCAGAGTCAGGGGATGATCGAAAGTCATACGACCGACGGGCCGCAGGCAAGCAACAGCATGCCAATCGTGAAGATCGTAGTCGGGCACGGCGGAACCTGTCAACAGGTTTGAGACACCTGTCGCGGGAAACGACTGACGCACCTCCTCAGCCTCGGTCGGGGAGTCGGTCGGTGGGTGGCTTGGGCGGATTGATCCAGGCGGCGGTCGGAAGCTGAGGCGGACGCGCCGGCTGGCGGACGAAGCGCTCGGGATGAGCCGCGGCGAGCATCGCCCGCTGGTGGCAGGGCCTGGGCCGGGCGGCCTATCCGAACGCCACCAGCCTCCTGATCACTGCTGACGGGGGCGGCAGCAACGCGTCTTCGTAACGGTGCCTTAGCCAAAGTCAGACGGGCCAGGATTCGAGTCTATACGCTGCGTCCCAGAACATCCACTCGTAGCGGCTGGCCGTCAGGTAGTGGCGGCGGATCAGCGCCAGCCGGCTTTCGGGCAGGTCCGCCGTCGCGCGGTCGGCGGCATCTAGCACGCGCTGGACGGCCGCCGCGAACTGCTCTGATGCGTAGGCGTCGATCCACCGCTGATAGGTCGGGTTCGGCGAGCCGGTCGCGACCAGCGTCTTCCCAACCTCCCAGTAGATCCAATAGCACGGCAAGATCGCCCCGACGATCTCCTCAAACGAACTGGTGCCCGCCACGCGCAACAGGTACGACGTGTAGCCGACCGTCGTTGGCGTCGGCAGCGTGGCGTCCAGGTCGGCGGGGGCCAGACCCCAGGCCGCAAAGTACCCTTCGTGCAGCGACCGCTCCACGTTGATGGCTGACTGTGCGTGCGCCGCGAACATCTCGCACCAGGGCGACCCGGCCGGCGCTTTGGCCGAGGCCAGTGCGAGGCAGCGGGCGTACTCGCGCAGGTACAACGAATCCTGCATGACGTAGAAGCGGAACTGCTCCTCCGTCAGCGAGCCGTCCGTCAGGCCGCGCAGGAACGGATGCGCCAGGATCGCGTCAAAGATCGTGGTCGTATCGGCCCACAGGCTAGCGGTGAACGGGCCAGTCTGGGCCGGCCGGGTCGCGGCAGTCGAGTTGGCGGTGATCGGAGCGGTCACAGAGCCTCCAGATGGTGCAGGGTGAACGAGCGGCCGGGGCGCATCAGGCGAGCAGCCCGAGCGCGCGTGGCAGGACGACGATCAGCAGCAGTGCCACAACCGACGCGGATCCGAAGATGGCGTCCGACCGGGTGAGGGTCGTGGTACGAAAGAAGGTGCGGTCCGGCCGGGCACCGAACCCGCGCGAGTCCATCGCCAGGGCGACCCGCTCGGCGCGCCGCACCGAGATCGCCAGCAGCGGGATGGCGTAGCCGATGGTCTGGCGTACCCGGGCCGCAATGCCCCGGCCGGTCGTCGCGCCGCGCACTTGATGGGCCGCCCGGATGTTGCCCAACTCCTCCTGCACCAGCGGCACGAACCGGTACGCAGCGAAGACCGCGTAGCCAACCCGCACCGGCAGCCGAGCCTGCTGCACCAGCGCGACCACGAAATCCACGGGGTTCGTGGTCAGCACGAACAGCGACGAGGTGGCGAAGATCGCCAGGGTGCGCGTGACCATCGTGCAGGCGTAGATGAGGCCGGCCGGCGTGATGTGGAACGGGCCGCCGACCAGCGACGGAGCCTCCGAGCCATCGCCAGCATAGAACAGCACGCCCGTCCAGAACATGCCGAAGCCGAGCAACAGCGCGAACGCCAGGGGCCGCAGCACCGTCGCCAGCGGCACATTCCCGAGCCGCCAGGTCGCCAGCACCGCCACCACGGCGATGACCAGCGGCGTGAGCGGCTCGAAGATCAGCGACACCAGCGCAGCCACCGGGAAGGTCAACAGTAGCTTCGTCAGCGGGTTGAGCCGGTGCAGGAACGAGTCGGCGTCGTGCCAGACGAACTGTCTCATCAGTCCGCGCCCCGACCGGCCCCAGCGAATGCACCCGCGCGGCCAAACGTGTGGGCCAGGGCGTCGGTGTGGAGCAGCGGCGCGCGCAACCCCAGCCGCTGGCTCAGTTCCCAGAGCGGCGGCGGCAGCAGGTGGGCGCGCTTCAGCAGTTCCGCATCGGCAAAGAGCGCCGCCGGTGGGCCGTCGAACGCCAGCACGCCGTCTACCAGCACCAGGACTCGGTCGGCGCGTTCTGCCACCAGCCGCATGTCGTGGCTGACAGCAACAATGATCCGGCCCTCGGCGGCCAGGGCTTGCAGCTTGTCTAGCAGCATCGTGGCGTTGCGCTGATCCTGCCCAAAGGTCGGCTCGTCCAGCAACAGCACGCGCTGCCCGAGCATCAACATCGACGCCACGCTCAGGCGGCGCTGCTCACCGTGGCTCAGGGTGAACGGGTGGGCCAGGGCCAGCCACAGTAACCCGAAGTCGTCCAGCATGGCGTTGGCCCGCGCGACGGCCTCGGCCTCCGGCACGCCGGCCCGGCGCGGACCGTAGGCTACGTCGTCTAGCACCGTCTGGCCGACGAACTGGTGCTCCGGGTACTGGAAGACGTAGCCCACGTCGCGGGCCAGCGCGCCCGGCGCGATGGTGGCGGCATCCTGCCCGTCCAGCCAGACGGTGCCGGCGGGCGGCCGCACGATGCCAGCGATGAGCCGGGCCAACGTACTCTTGCCAGTGCCGTTCGCCCCGACCAACGCCGTAAGCTCCCCGGCCCGCAGCGCGACGGACACGTCGCTAAGGACTGGCCGGGCGGCGCGCGGGTACTGGAAGGTGAGGCCGCGCACGTCGATGCGCGGCGCTGCCGGGCCGGAGCCCCTCACCCTCTTGCTCGCTGGCGGCGTGTCACCACCCCTCACCCCGCCGCCCCCTCTCCCACAACTGGGTGAGGGGGAGACTGACCGGCCGGCCAACTGCTCCAGCAGCGCCGTGTGCGGACGGAGCGCCACGGCGGCCTCCGCGACGGTGATCGGGAACGGCTCGAGGGTGAGGCCCGCGCCTTCAAGCGACCGCGCCAGTTCTGAGACGTGCGGCGTCCACACGCCGGCCTCGGCCAGCCACGCGCCGTGCTCATGGATGACCGTGCGCGGTGACCCGTCCGCCACCAGTTCGCCGCGTGCGCTGAACACGACGGCCCGGTCAACCAGCGACATCACCTCATCCAGTCGGTGCTCAACGATGACGAGCGTGTGCCCGCGCGCCGCGCGGATGTCGGCCAACAGCGCCAGCAGGTCAGCCGCCCCGGCCGGGTCAAGCTGCGCCGTCGGCTCGTCCAGCACCAGGATGTCCGGTTCCTGCGCCAGCACGCACGCCAACGCCAACCGCTGCTTCTGCCCGCCGGAGAGCCGCTCGATGCGCTCGGTGCGGCGGTGCCCCAGCCCAACCAGCGCCAGCGCATCGTCAATCTTGCGGCCCATCTCGACGCGCGGCACCGCCAGGTTCTCCAGCCCGAACGCCACTTCGTCCTCGACTGTCAGCATGCAGAACTGGGCCTCTGGGTCTTGAAACACGATGCCGACGCGCTGGGCAAGGTCGGCCATGCTGGCGCGGCGGGTGTCCAGGCCGTCGATACGCACGGTGCCCTGCAACGTGCCCTCAATAGCGTGCGGCACCGCCCCGTTCAGGCACAGCGCCAGCGTGCTCTTGCCGCAGCCGCTCGGCCCAAGCACCAGCACCGACTGGCCGCTCGGGATGGTGAGCGACAAGTCGCGGATAGTCGGCTCGCGGCGGCCAACATATTTGAAGGTCAGTGCGTCAATCTCGATCATGGGTTCTGGGTGAATGCTCCCCCTCTCCCGCAAGTGGGAGAGGGGGCTGGGGGGTGAGGGCCACCCGCCGGGCCGGCAGGTGAAGGCACCAGCACCTAGATTTCTCGGACGCGGTCGCGGGCAATCGGGAAGTTGTTGAGCACGCCGGTCTTCGCCAGCGCATCAGCGATCAGCTTGCCGACGAGGCCCGCGAAGATTGCGCCGCCTACCAGCTTGAGAGCGATCCGCAGCACCTGGATGTCGATACCCAACGACGCAACGCTGGACGTGAGATAGGTGTAGCCAAAGTACGGGAAGATCGCGCCGACCGCACCAGCCAGCATCAGCGTCGGCAGCCGCCAGTTGCGATAGCGCGTGCCGGCAAACACGAGTTCCACGCCGAGCCCTTGCAGCAGCCCGAGCCACAGCACGATGGCACCGAACGGCGTCAGCGGGATCTCTACCAGCGAGGCGATCATCTCCCCGAGCAGCGCCGCGCCCGGCCGCCGCACAATGTAGCCTACCAGCACGGCAGCCACCACGTAGAAGCCGTCCAGCAAAAATCCGAACTCTGGCAGGATGCCACGACCGGCGGTCCAGACGTAGCCCCAGCCAAGGCTCCAGATGATGCCCAGGGGCACCGCTAGTGCCGCCGCCACCACCACGTCGCGGGTCTTCCAGGCCAGCGACCCTTCAGCACTCGCACCGTCCTGCTCCGCTCGCCGCACGTTGTCCATCTGCCCCTGCCCTCCTGACCAGCCCAGACGACCGCACGGTCGGGGCTGGCACGCTCGCAATCGGCACGGGCCTGATCGCAAGGAGGGGGGCGACGCGCAGCAGGGGGCGCGTCGAATGGCGGCGGGCCGCGCTACCGGCGGCAGGCACGCTGCGCCGGTGGCACCCGTGGGGCCACCTTCGGCGCGGCGGTCACAAAAAAACCACCGCGAAGCCAAAGGCTAGACCACGGCGGTCCTCGTCCTTCGGTCGCATTCCCTACGCTCGTCTTCCGCTCTGGCGGCACGGATGCGCACCATACGGCTTCCCGAGATCAGGTTCGAGGGGTTGGTGGGCCTGACCCCGCCTCTCAGCTACTCGCTCCCCCAGCGTACCGGTCACGTCTTCAATTGTGATTCGGACTATAGCAGGAGCGTCGTCCGGCTGCACGGTCAACGGTGTGCGCCGTTGCGGCAGCCGGTCTGACGACGTTCTCGGGGCGTAGAACCGACCGTCAGGCGGGCCGGCGGAGCACGAACATCAGCGCGGTCAGGCTCATCGCCAGCCCGCCGTCCTGGTTCGTCACCTCGAAGCGCCCGCGCACCAACCCACGGTCCGGCTTGCTCTGCGACACTCGCGCCTCAACGACCGTCATCCGCACGGACAGTGTGTCGCCAGGGCGCACCGGCAGCAGCCAGCGCAGTTCGTCCACGCCCGGCGACCCGAGCGCCGCCGTGTCCGCCGCAATGCTGTCAACGAACAGCCGCATCATCAGCGCGGCGGTGTGCCAGCCGCTGGCGATCAGGCCGCCGTAGATGGACGCTTGCGCGGCCTCGGCGTCGACATGGAACGGCTGCGGATCGTAGCGCGTCGCGAACTCGACGATCTCGGCGGTGCTGACCGTGACGCTGCCAGCCTCAAAGACGGTCCCGACCGCGAAATCCTCAAAGTGCCGGCTCGGCATGGGCGCCCTCAGCCAGAATCCGGGCGGGTATGCGCGTGGGTATGCGCCTGCCCCTCGGCATCGGAGGCGGCCAGCCCAGCCGCGCAGTCAGCGCAGGTACCGATGATGGCAAAGTGCGCGAGGTCGGCCTGAAAGCCGTACTGCTCGCGCAGGTGCCGGTCCAACGGCTCAAGCTCAGCCACGCTGATCTCGCGCTCGGCCCCGCAGTGGCGGCAGACCATGTGCTGGTGATCCGAGTCCTCAGCAAGATGGTACAGGGCAATGCCGTCGTCAAAGTGGGTGTGCGTCACCAGCCCGAGGGTCTGTAACAATTCCAGCGTGCGATAGACGGTCGAGATGTTGACCTGCGGGAACTGCGCCGCGACCTTCGCATGCACCGACTCTGCCGAGACATGCCCCTCTGACGCTTCAATCGCCTCAAGGATGAGTTGTCGCTGCGGCGTGAGACGGTGGCCGCGCTCTTTGAGCGTGTTCACCAGCTGAACCATAACCAGCCCTCCCCAACCGCTGAACACTACCATTACTCGGAATGGGGGATCAATACGGGTGATGGGTGATGGGTGATGGGACCAGTATCGCCGCCGGCCCGGTTCAGTCGCTGGCAGCACTTTGCAACTTGCACTCAAATCTCTCCCGGCCTACGATGAACGTAATCCACCCACGGAGGCACTCCCATGCATCGCATCATCGTTGCCAATCGACGCGGCCATCAGGTTGTGGAGTGGGACACCGAGACGGATACTGAAGCGGCGCGGGAGCAGATTGCTGAGGCGGAGCGCATCATTCGGGAAGCCCGGCAGCAGGGGTGCGTGATCTCGAAGAAGGTCGACGGCAAACACGTCCTCGATACCGCCCCCTTCGACCCGAAGGTCGAGGAGTACCAGATCATCGCCCCCATCGCGGGCGGCTGACCGTTCGTTCGGCCCTCACCCCGGGCTCTACTCCCACTTGTGGGAGAGGGGCCAGGGGCCGTGGGGATCAAGGGGCCCCATGGTAGGCTGGTGAGGGTGCGCCCGCAACGATTCCAGATCGGGTTTCCAGCATGTTTGATGTGCGTGCGGCATGGCGCTGGCTCCTCGGGGAGAGCCGCGACGGGCCGCCCTCAGACAGCAACGTTGCCACCGCCGACGGTGACGCGCTTGAACGGCCCTGGCTCCGCAGTTGGGAGCATCTGCCCAAGCGCTCCGCCGGCCACGACTTCTCGCGCGCAGACTACCGCGAGGCCCGCCAGCGCGCCACCGAAGTCGCACAGACGACCCTCGGCGACGCGTTGTGGGCCGACCTCCAGCGAGACGGCTACCTGGAGCTACCGTCCACGCTGTTCGCCGGCGTGACCTATCGCCTGCGCGTCGGCCGCCGCATCGAGGTGCGGGCAGCGCCCGGCCACACCATTCCGTGGGTCTACCCATACCTGTGCATCAACCCGACGTACCCATTGCCCGAAGTCGAGTTCTTCGCGCAGTTGTACCTGTATGTGCGCGACCGCGAGGAAGAGATTGTGCGCGTCGGCGCGCCGCAGCCGTGGGACCAGTCGCTGGGCCGGACCTTTTAGAAAGTGTGTGTGAAGTCATCGAGCGGGCTTGAGGCGGCGAAGCATGAGGCCAATCATGGCGAGTCGGATCATGGCTTCGGAACTCTCGATGATGGACTCGTAGTCCTTGCTGAGGCGGCGACACTTGCCCAGCCACGC
>JBBQBU010000243.1:0-8436 GCA_038318015.1 Chloroflexota bacterium
CGCGCGGTTGCTGGGCGCGGCGGCGACCTGTCCGTCAGCGCCGGCCGCGAGATCCTCGAAGTGGGCGTCACGGTCGGGCTACCTGATGCTGACCTCGCGCTGGACGTCCTGGCAGAAGTGCTCTTGCGGTCGGCATTCGACGCTGACGCGCTAGAGCGCGAGCGCGATGTAATCCTTCAGCAGGTGCAGGAGCGCGAGGACGAGCCCGAGGATGTGGCCGCTGACGCGATCTACACGACGGTCTTCAGCGGCCACCCGCTGGCGAGCCTGCCTTACGGCACGTCGGCCGGTGTCTCGGCGCTCTCCGTCGAGGCGCTGCGCGGCTTCTGGCGCACGCAGCTTGTCGGCCCCAACGTGCTGGTGTCCATCGTCAGTGGGATGCCGCATGAGCAGGTGGTCGCGAAGCTGACGGCTACACTGGCAGACCTGCCGGCCGGTCCCGTGCCGGCGGCGAACTATCGCGACCTGCCGCCGCCCACCGCGCGAGTTCTGCGTCTGCCGCTGGGCACGGACCAGTCGCACGTCTACGTCGGGGCGCCGGTCCCGGGCATCGCCACTGAGGATCGTGCGGCCCTCCGGGTGCTGAACGCGATTCTCGGACGGACCAGTGGCCGCCTGTTTAGCGAGGTCCGCGACAAGCGCGGATTGGCCTACAGCGCCTACTCGTCGGTGGCGCAGTTCGTGGACGGCGGCGTCTTCCTGGTCTATGCCGGCACCCAGCCACAGACGGCCGAGGCGGTCCTGGCGCTGTTGCAGTCGGAACTGGCGCGCATCCGAGAGCAGCCTATCGACGAGGCTGAGTTGCGGAACGCCATTGGCGGTGAACTTGGGTCGCGAATTCTGGGCATCGAGACGAGCGCCAACGAAGCCCTCTACATGGCCCGCGACATCATGTTCGGCATCCCAACCGAAGAGGTCCAGGCGGCCCAACTGCGCGCCGTCACCACTGCGGACGCGCAGCGCGTCGCCCGTCGCTACCTCGACCCGTCGCGTCTCAGCGTCGTTATGACGGGGCCGCTGGCCACCGGCGAGGCGACGCCGTGATTGGGCGTCGTCGCCGGCACCCTGTTCTCGTGCTGTCAGTGGTCGCCGTCCTGGCCCTGTTGCTGGCGGCGACGCTAGGAGGAACCGTGAGTCCCGCTGTCGGATCGGCCGAGGAGCCAGATGTATTTCGGACCGTGCTGCCGAACGGTCTGCGCGCCGTCGTGCGCGAGCGACCCGGCAGCGGTGTCGTCGCAATCAGCGTCGGCATTCGTGGCGGGTCACGCGACGAACGCCCGGAGACGGTCGGCGCTGCCCACTTTATGGAGCACATGTTCTTCCAGGGGACACCCCGCCGGCCCGAGGCCGCCGACCTGGACCGCGAGATTGAGGCGCGCGGCGGCTGGACGAACGCCTGGACCGGCTGGGAGTCCATCAATTTTCAGGTGGTCGTGCCGCTGGCCGACTTCGATCTGGCGCTTGATGTCATCTCGGACCAGATGGTGAACTCGCTGTTCGCTCCGGAGAAGATCGACAAAGAGCGGCGCGTGGTGCTTGAGGAGTTGAACGGGCGACTCAACAGCCCCGTGACGAAGGCGTACGATCTCTTCTGGATCGAGGTCTTTGGCAACCATCCGGCCCGCAACCTGCCGATTGGCAACCGCGCCACCATCGACCAGTCAACCCGCGAGGTGCTGTCGGCGTTCCGCGATCAGTTTTTCGTGTCGGGCAACATGGTCGTGGCGGTCGTCGGAGACGTGCAGCACGAGCGAGTCTTCGGACAGCTTGGCGCGGCGTTCACCGAGTTGCGGAACGGACCGGCGGCGGCAATCCCACCCGCGCCAATGCCCCCGCTGGTGGCTCGCAGCCAGACCGACGATTCGCCGGGGCAGCAGGCGCGCATCATCGCGGGCGGCCCAACAGTTGGCTTCGACAGCCCGGACCGCCACGTGCACGACGTGATCGACGCGATCCTCGGGGAGTCCGGCCGCCGGCTCGAACGCGAGTTGGTCGATACGCAGGGGCTGGCGTCGTCAGCATACCCGTTCTACATCGCGTTGACGGACGTGGGCGTCTGGGGCGTCTCGGTCGGCGTGCGCCCGGCCGACATTGACAGGGGCCTGGACTTGGCGAAGGCGGAGCTACGGACACTGCGCGAGACGCCCGTGTCATCTGAGGAGCTTGCCGAGGCCAAGGCGTACTTGCGCGGACAGCGACTGTTGCACCGTGAGCGAAGCATCGATCTGGCGGAAGAACTGGCCGATGGCGACGCGCTCGGCACCTACGAGTCACTGGCTGTGTACCTCAGTCGCGTTGATGCGGTGACGGCGGCTGATATCCAGCGAGTGGCCCGCACGTACCTGGACCCCGACAAGCTGACCGTTACGATTCTGAAGCCGTAGGTGCATGCGTGGCGGCGTCCGATGCCTGCGGGCCGCCGCCAGGGTATTCAGCCGGCGCATGCCGAGATCTCGCGGGCCATTCGTGAAGGTTTCGTCATGATGTAGCCCGGCGTCGCGGCTGTATCGTGCGCTCGTGGGGTGGCTTTTGTATACTTCGCCCGCGCACGACCATGTCGAGCGCGGGGGCAGTACCGTGGGATTTGTCCGGACGATTGGCGAGCTGTTCCACTTTTTGATCCAGCGCCGCGCGTGGTTCCTGATCCCAATCGTCGTCGGCCTGCTGTTCATCGGAGCGTTGGTTGTGCTGGCATCTGCCTCACAACTTGGCCCTTTCATCTACACCATTTTCTGATAGGCTCGGCATCGTCGGGCTGTCGGGTAGCCAGGGTGCGTGGCCCGCGCAGACCCCCGCGGTTCCTCGGCCCTGGCCGGAGGCAGTGCAAGCGTGTTCATCCTTGGGATTTCCTGCTTCTACCACGATGCAGCCGCCGCGCTCCTGAAGGACGGCGTTCTGATTGCCGCCGCCGAAGAGGAGCGCTTTTCGCGCAAGAAGCACGATTCAGGGTATCCAACTCTGGCCGTGGCGTACTGCCTCGAAGAGGCCGGGATCACCGCTGACGACATCGACTACGTGGTCTTCTACGAGAAGCCGCTGCCGAAGTTTGAGCGGCTGCTGACCACAGCGCTTGCCACCTGGCCGAAGTCCACCGTCGTCTTCCGCGAGGCCATGATTACCTGGCTGAACGATAAGCTGTGGATCAAGGACAAGATCCGCCGGCAGCTTGCCGTCCCGCACGAGAAGGTGCTGTTCGTCGAACATCACCTGTCGCACGCCGCCAGCGCCTTCTTCTGCTCGCCTTACGAAGAATCGGCCATTTTGACCATCGACGGCGTGGGCGAATGGACCTCGGCCACGCTCGGCTCTGGCCGTGCCACCTGGGACGGCTCAGGCTCGAACAGCATCGAATTGTTCCAGGAGTCGCGGTTCCCGCACTCGCTGGGGCTGTACTACTCGGCATTCACCGCGTGGCTCGGCTTCGAGGTCAACGACGGCGAGTACAAGGTCATGGGCATGGCACCGTACGGCCAGCCAGACATGATCGACAAGGTCCGCAAGGTCATCAACTTCGCGGACGACGGCAGCTTCTGGCTAGACATGGACTACTTCAGCTTCCACTACTCGATGGAGCAGACGTTCAGCCGCAAGTTTGAGCAGTTGTTTGGCGAGCCGCGCGTCAAGGACTCCGACTTCTACACGCATGGCACCGGCCTGCCCGAGCACTACTCTAACGACCTTATCAAGTCGAACCAGCACTACGCGGATGTCGCGGCCAGCGTGCAGCGCACGACTGAGGACGCGATCATCAACATCGCCAACTATCTGCACAAGCGCACTGGCTCGAAGCGGCTGTCGATGGCGGGCGGCGTGGCGTTCAACAGCGTCGCCAACGGCCGCATCTTGCGGGAGACGCCGTTCGAGGAACTGTACATTCAGCCTCAGGCCGGCGATGCCGGCGGGGCGCTCGGCGCAGCCCTCTACGCCCATCACGTGCTGCTCGGGAAGCCGCGCACGTTCGTGATGGACCATGCGTACTGGGGGCGAGGCTACAGCGACAGCGAAGTCAAGGAGGCGCTGGACCGGCGCGGCGTCCGCTTCGAGTACATCGAAGATGAGGACAAGTTGGCAGAGGTCTGTGCGTCGGAGTTGGCGTCGGGGCGCGTGCTGGGCTGGTACCAGGGCCGCTTCGAGTGGGGGCCGCGGGCGCTCGGTAACCGCAGTATCATCGCCGACCCGCGCCGCGAAGAGATGAAGGACACGGTCAACGTCAAGATCAAGTTCCGGGAACCGTTCCGGCCGTTCGCGCCGAGCATCCTGGGCGACCATGTTGGCGAATACTTTGATGGTGTCAACGACCACGGTGCCTGGCCGAAGGAACTGACAAAGTTTATGCTCGCGGTGATGCCGGTTCGTGAGGACAAGCAGGCGAAGATTCCGGCCGTCAGCCACCTGGGTACCGGTCGCCTCCAGACGGTTCACGCGGATTCCAATCGCCGCTACCACAAGCTGATCTCGAATTTTAACGACATCACCGGTGTGCCGGTCATCATGAACACGTCGTTCAACTTGCGCGGCGAGCCGATCGTGACGACGCCGGACAACGCGATGAACACGTTCTTCGCCAGCGGCCTGGACACGCTGGTCCTGGGCAACCACATCGTTCGGAAGGACGAGGGAGCGGACTGATGCGTCTCGGGGGCAAAGTCGCCCTGATTACTGGCGCTGGCTCTGGCATCGGACGGGCCACCGCCGAGCTGTTCGCTCGCGAGGGCGCGAAGGTCGCCGTCGTCGATCTCTTGCCGGAGGCCGGCGAGCAGGTGGTTGGGGCGATCCACGAGGTTGGCGGCGACGCGTTCTTCATCAAGGCCGATGTCAGCAGCACCGAGGACGTTCAGCAGATGATCCGGCGGACCATCGAGCAGTGGGGCCGCATCGACGTGCTCTACAACAACGCCGGCATCCCGATGGGCGCAACGCCGATTGAGGAAGTCGAAGATGCATTCTTCGACAAGACGATGGCTGTCAACGTCCGCAGCGTGCACCTTGGTTGCAAGTACGTGGTGCCGCACATGAAGCGCCAGGGCGGCGGTGTGATCCTCAGCACGGCATCCACCGCCGGCATCCGCCCGCGCCCCGGCCTGAGTGCCTACGCCGCGTCAAAGGCCGCCATGATCGGCTTCACGAAGGCGCTGGCGATTGAGCTTGCTCCGTTCAAGATTCGCGTGGTCTCGATCAACCCGGTGGCGACCGATACGCCGATGTTGCCGTCGTTCTTCGGCAAGGGCGACCCGGTCGAGACGCGGGCAAAGTTCCTGGCGACAATCCCGATGGGCCGGTTCAACACGCCAAACGACATCGCGCATGCCGCGCTGTACCTGGCGTCCGATGATGCCTACATGGTGACGGGCACGGCCTTCGAGATCGACGGCGGCCGCGACGTCTAGCGCCCCCGCTGCCCCGCTTACAGCCTGAACTGACAGCGCGTTACGGCAACAACGCCCTTTCCTGGCAACTCTGCCCGGATGTTGTTGTGGTGGGCGTCGGTGTCGAATACGATAAACGACGCTTCGTCTACGAAGTCGAAGACGGCGGCGATGGTCATGTTGCCTTCGCGCAGGCCGGCGTCGCGCCCCCAGGTCAGCCCGAGCAGGCCGGGGTAGCGGGTGCGGAAGTCGTCCCAGGCCGTCTCCAGGAACCCGATCTCCGCGTCGGTTGCCTCGGGCTTGAACTTGACCATGATGATGTGCCGAATCATGTGCGCCTCGACCGCCAGAATGTGTGGAGTCTAAACCAAATCCAGAGTGGGAGCTACCGGAAATTGCGGCAGTCGCTGCGGCACACTCCCTCGTCATCCCGACCGAAACGAGCTTGCGCGTGGAGTGGAGGGATCTCGGCAACGGGTATCCCAGGCCTGAGATGCCTCGATTGCGCTCGCAAGCTCGCTCCGCTCGGGATGACATGCGCGGGGACCGATAGTCCTTCGTCAGGGCCGCTGTGCAGCGCGCCGTTGATGGCAGTACGATTCCGAACGAGTCCGTGACTGTCGGGAGTGGCAATGACTGAGCGCATCGGGTTCGTCGGCGTCGGCACGATGGGCAAGTTGATGGCGATCAACCTGCTCAAGCGGCACTATCAGGTGACGGTGTTCGACTTGAACCCCGCGCCCGTCGAAGAACTCTTGGAGTTCGGGGCCGAGAAAGCCGGTAGCGCCTCCGAGGCAGCATCGGTCAGCGACGTGGTGCTGACGATGCTGCCGTCGTCTCCGCACGTCGAGGCGGCGGTGCTCGGGCCGGGCGGAGTGCTGGACGGCATGCGCCCGGGCACCATCCTGATCGACATGAGCACCATCGACCCGCTGGTGAGCCGGAGTGTGGCGGAGAAGGTGGCCGCGCGCGGCTTCCGGATGCTGGACGCGCCGGTCAGCGGTGGTTCGGTCGGGGCGCGCGACGCGACACTGACGATCATGGTGGGCGGCCCAGCGGACCTGTTTGAGCAGTGCAAGCCGATCCTCGAAGCGATGGGCCAGAACGTCATCCACTGCGGCGACAACGGCATGGGCGAGGTCGTCAAGGTCGTCAACAACCTTATTGCTGGCGTCAGCATGGCCGTGACCGCCGAGGCGTACAACATCGGGTTGCGGGCGGGTGCCGACCCGAAGGTGCTGTACGAGGTCATCAGCAAGTCGTCGGGCCGCTGCTGGTCGCACGATGTGAACCTGCCATACCCCGGCGTCCTGCCTGCCGCGCCCGCCAACGACGATTTTGCGCCCGGCTTCATGGTGGACTTGATGCGGAAGGATCTCGGGTTGGCGGTGTCAGCGGCGAAGGGTGTCCAGGCACCGGCGATCCTGGCGGCGGCGGCTGAACAGTTGTACGGCTCGGCCTCCAACATGGGCTTCGGGCGGCGCGATATGTCAGCGGTGGTCAAGGCCGTCGAGGCGTTGAGCGGCCCGAATGAGCCGGCCTCGTGACCATCGCCGTCGTGCGGCACAACTAGGCCGCTGGCAGGTATCACGATGGACTTCTGGGCGACCCTCAGGGCGCGGCTCCTGGAACATGTCCCTCACCCACCGTCCCCCTCGCCCGCACGTGGGAGGGAGGGAGTCCGAGCCACGGAAGCTGTTGACGCTGCAGTTGACGAACACGTTGCTGCTGAAGCTGTGGAACCGGTTGTCAATGTTGCGGCCCGGCAGGAGCGCGCGGCCGGCCTGATCCTGGACGACGAGGGGCTGCGCGGTGACCTGACCGACGACGAGTTTCGGCCGCTGCTCGATTGGGCGATAGCGGCGAGCGACCGCATCGCGGCAGCGGTGAAGATGCCCAACGAAGAAGCCGCCATGACCGAGATCGGCGAGAGGGTCTCGGCCGTCAAGGGTGCCGTCCGACTGGCCGCCGAGGCGGTGGCCGCCCACGTCAATGGCGTGGCCGGGCAGCAGGCATGGGCACTTGACGCGCTGGCCGAGATGGTGGAATTAGGTGGGTTCCAGGCGGCGGTGCCGGGGGTATCGGCCGGGGCCGTGCACGCGGTGGCGAAACAGCTTGTGACCGACGACACCGGTGATGGCGTGAACGGCGCTGCCCTCATCGTGCAGGCGCTGACCGGGCCGGTTGTGGCCGGCGACGCGCCCGCTCAAGCCATCCACTCGGATCCGTCTGATCCATCGCCCGAATCAGCACCGAGGATGCCATGAGCTCGCGTCGCCGCCGGTCCCGCAAGGGCAGCAGCCCGATCGGCTTGCTGGCGCTCCTGATCGTCGTGGCGATTGTGGCCTACTTGTTCTGGGAGCAGCGGCAGTCGGAGACGGCCCAACCCATCCCGTCGCCTGCCCCGTCGCCGGTCGCTGGCGGCCCGTACGAGGTCTATTTCACGACCCCGGTCTATCCCGACCGCCCGGAGACGCGGCACGGCGGTATTGATGAGCGATTCGTGCAGTTGGTGGATGCGTCGCGCACGTCCCTCGATATCGCCGCCTACGAGTTCGACCTGGAGAACGTCGCGCTGGCGATCAAGCGGGCGCGGGACCGAGGGGTTGCCGTCCGGATGGTGACGGACACCGACACCGTTAGTGCTGTCCGGGACGAAGTCACGCAGAAAGCGTTGAAGATCGTGCGCGACGCCGGCGTGACAATTGTCCCAGACGAGCGTTCGGCCATCATGCACCACAAGTTCGCCGTGCGCGACGGCGAGGAGATCTGGACTGGTTCGTGGAACATGACGGTGGGCGACACCTATCGTCTGAACAACAACGCAGTGCGGATGCGCTCGCATGAGTTGGCGCGCGCCTTCACCGAAGAGTTCGACACGATGTTCGTGCACAAGAAGTTCGGGGCCGGGCGACCGCGCGGAAACGTCACGCCGCCGGTGCAGGTTGGCAACATGCGGGTACAGGTGCTCTTTGCGCCCGAGGATGGCGTGGCCGACAAGATTGCCGAGCGGGTGAAGCAGGCCACCAGTCAGATTCGGTTCCTGGCATTTTCGTTCACGCACGACGCC
>JBBQBU010000244.1:0-8432 GCA_038318015.1 Chloroflexota bacterium
ATCGCCTCCGTCGACGACGCCCTCGCCGATTTTGCTCGCCGACCAGACCGCGTCAAAGCCCTCTTCGGACGCTACCTCAAGCTCATGGCCCAGCCGGACACCGTCGATCTCACCGCTGTCGCCGACGCGGCCTAGTTCAGAACGTTTTCTGACGATCTATAGCAATGGACGCCCTGACCATTTTCGCGGGCTATCAGATGCGCCAGTTGCGGAACTGGACCCTGAGCATGGTCGGGTCGGTCGTGGCATTGCTGCCCTGCTCCATCTGCTGTGTCCTGGGCCTGCCAATGGGCATCTGGGCCATCATCGTGCTCATTGACCAGGACGTGAAGCGCAACTTCGTGAACTGAGGGGCGCGTCAGTTCTCCTCAGCGTCCGCGTCCTCGTTGGCCGATGATGGCGCAGGCAGATGCTCGGTCGGGCGCGGGCCGCCGGGGGCCAACTTGTAGACCCAGGCGTACGGCTGCCCGTTGACGTGGGCGACGAACGCCAGTGCCCCGGCCCGCTCCGCCTGCGCGACCTCCGGCGACATCTGCCCGCGCTGCACCGCGTTGATGTAGAGCACCACGTAATTAGGCGGCTGCGCGGTGCCGGCTGCCTCGGCGCGCACGTACGCGGCCATCGCCTCGGTTGTGCCCACGAAGCGCG
Organism: Chloroflexota bacterium; assembly: GCA_038318015.1. GTDB lineage: Bacteria > Chloroflexota > UBA6077 > UBA6077 > JACCZL01 > JADZEM01. The sequence continues at coordinate 649 of JBBQBU010000244.1, forward strand.
GCCGGACCACGTGGTTGTAGCTCGTCACGACGTACAGCGATTCCGCGTCTGGCAAGCTGTTCAGGTAGGCCGCCGCCTGCTCCAACCCCTCGCCCCACCCCACCATGACGAGTTGCTGCGCGCGAGCGGCTCCGCCGGCCAGCGGGTTGTAATAGGCGATAGGGTAGGGCCAGGCGCGCACCAACAGCAGGAGTTGCCCGGCCGCCACGAACGCCACCAGTCCCGCCGTCAGGCTCGGCCGGGGGCGGGCGGCCGGCGCCGTCGTTGCCGTGCCGCGTGTTGCCTGAGCGCCGGGCCAGCGGCCGGCTGCCAGCACCAGCAGCCGCCACAGCCCAACCCCGGCCAAGAGATCGAGCATCAGCAGGGCCGGCAGCATGTACCGGTCGAACTTCTTGGAGGCCAGCGTCATCAGCACGCCGAACAGGACGACGTACGCCACCAGCCACCGGGCCGTCGCCCGTCGTTCGCCGGCTGGTGCCGCCAGCACCAGCAGTCCGACGCCAAGCGCCACCAGCGGGCTGATCCGGAGCGGCACGGCGACGAGGTAGTAGAACGGCCCTGGATCGTCGAGGACCGGCCGCCCGAGGAAGAAGTTACCGTCATGCGGCTGGAGGCCGACCGCCTGGACGAACCGGATGAGCAGGTCGATGCGGCCGAGCGGGTCAACCCAGAGGGCCGGGAACAACAGCACGTAGACGGCTGCCGCGCAGACGCCCCACCAGAACAATGGCACGACACCCCTGATGCTGCCGCGCACGTCGCGCCGTCTAGCTGCTCGCAAGACGGTCGCGAGGCAGACCAGCCCCAGGAACAGGCCTACGAACACCGATGGCGCTTTGGTGAGGAGCGCCAGCCCGCCCGTGACCGCTGACAGCAGCAGGTACGGCCAGCGCCGTTCCTGGTCGTCCGTGGGCGTCCAGAAGACAAGGCCGGCCAGCACCGAGACGGTCATCAGCGGAGCAAGCAGCGCATCGACGTGCAACAGGCGCGTCATGCCGATGATGTACGGATCAAGCGTCAGGATGGTGCCGCCGGCCAGGGCCGGACCCAGTCCGACCAACCGCCAGCTTAGCAGCACCGCCGCCGCGATCAGCAGCGACACGACGAGCGCGATGGCCCGGCGTGCCGCCGACAGGGCGTCCAGGTAACCCGGTGCCCGCTCCAACACCTCATACTGACCGAAGCGGTTGCCAAAGTACGGCGCGGCCCGCTCAGCGCCCATCCCGAGCAGGCCGGTCCACATCACCGTGACGCCGGGGTGCCCGGCCCGGAACGTGCCCGCAAGGTCGCCGCGTGACAGCGCCGCCCCGAATCGGAGGCTGCGCTGCATCCAGTAGCCTTCGTCGGTCGTGGAGTAGCGGTCGAGATCGAGCAGCCGTACCCCGAACGACACCAGGAAGACGACCAACGCCAGGGCGGCCGGCCCGGCTGCCCTCCGAACCCACAGCCGGCCCGCGGCGGGGCCGGGCTGACCCGGTGTCCGCGCGTCGGCTGCGGCGGGGGCAGGCACGACGCTCACGGCTCAACGTCTCCTTGCGTTTGCCCTTGCCCTTGACGCCAGGGCGACTCGACAGCGGTTTGCATCACGGCTGGTTGGTACTTTACCTGTCATCCTGGGGCGCGCAGGTGTCGCGTGCGTCGTAGATGCCACCATCGGGGCACTTCATCTATCGTTCATGACGATGACGCATCATATGCGCGGGATGACGTTCCGATGACGCTTTGCACAGCATACTGTCTGGACACCGCACACCAGCCGGGCGCGCCCACTGCGATCAGTCGTCCTGCGTCCCACCGGCCCGCGCATGGTTGAGCCTGACTCAGCATTCGGCGGTGAGGTGCTGCTAATCCTGCTCCTCATCGCCGTCAACGGCGTTCTGGCGCTCTCCGAGATCGCTGTCGTGTCGGCGCGCAAGGCCCGCCTGCGGCAGCGTGCCGACAATGGCGACGCTGGTGCCTTGACTGCCATGACCCTGGCCGACGAGCCGACGCGCTTCCTCTCAACCGTGCAGGTCGGCATCACGCTCGTCGGCATCTTCGCCGGTGCCTTCGGTGGGGCGACCATTGCTGCGAAGGTCGCCGAGCCACTCAAGAGCCTACCGGTTGTTGGGCCGTACGCTGATGGGCTGGCGCTGTTCGCCGTGGTGGCCGTCATCACCTACCTGTCGCTGATTTTCGGCGAACTGGTACCGAAGCGCATCGGGCTGGCGAACGCCGAAATCGTGGCCGCCGCCGTCGCCCGGCCGATGCTCCTGCTCTCAGTCGTTGCTGGTCCGGTCGTCAGCCTGCTGAGCCTGTCCACCGAGGGCGTCCTCAAACTGTTCCGACTGAGCACGAAGGCCGACACGACCGTCACCGAAGAAGAAGTCCGCATCATGATTGCGGCGGGGGCCGAGGCGGGCGTCTTCGATGAGGCCGAGCGCGAGATCATCGAAAGCGTCTTCCGACTGGCCGACCGCAGCGTCGGGGAACTGATGATTCCACGCCCGCGCATCCTCTGGCTCGATGCGGAAGACCCCCTGCACGAGAACATGCAGCGGATCGCCAGGAGCAGCCACAATTTCTACCCGGTAGCGCGTGGCGACCTGGACAAACTGGCCGGCGTCGTCTCCACGAAGCGCCTGTGCAGCCGGCTGCTGGGCGGCGAGCAACCCGACCTGCTGACGGACCTGCTGGAGCCGACGTTCGTCCCTGAGACGATGACAGTGCTGCAACTGCTGGACCTGTTCCGCACGGTCAGCCCGCACGTGGCCATCGTGGTGGACGAGCACGGCACCGTCGTCGGGCTGGTCACGCCCTCGGACATCCTCGAAGCGATGGTAGGCGACCTCGCAGCGCACGGGCCGGACGCGAATCCTCAGGTGGTGCAACGGCATGATGGGAGTTGGCTGGTTGACGGCCTCGTGGCCGTTGAGGAGCTTGACGAACTGTTCGGGGTAGGTGAGCAGGCCGACGGTGAAGATGAAGGCGGGCGCGTGCGCTCGGTCGGCGGGCTAGTGATGCACCGCCTGGGCCGCATCCCCACGGCCGGCGACCGTGTTTCCTGGCACGGCCTGACCTTCGAGGTCATGGACATGGACGGCCGCCGCGTCGATAAGGTGCTGATCGCCCTCAGCGATCCAGATGCCGGCGTGCCACCAGGGGCCAGCACGCTAGCAACCACCGGCACCGGCACGCCGCAGTCCCTGCCGCCGCCCCCGCCGTCGCCCGATTCCGCCCCCGACCGTCCCTGACGCTAGCCGGGCGCCAGCACGCGCGCGGTCGAGTTGTGCGGCGCGTCAAGCCGGCAGGTCAGGGTCACAGTACAGAATCTTGCCCGTCGCCCGTCTCGTCAACCCGTCACAGGGGTGGTGGCATATCCTGTCAACCGCTCGGGGCAGCCCCTGTCGCGACGGCACGCTGAGGACACATTCGTCGCCCAGCTAGTTGCCAGAAAGTTCGATGTCAGCTAAGCTTTGCCGCGCGGCGCTCTTGCCGGACTGTCGCACCACATCGTTTGTGCCCGACTGATTGGCGCTGCCACCGGGGGCACCCCGAGGTTACACGCATGCTGATCCTGCGGCTCGGTCTGGTCGTCGCGATCTTCATCGCCGCGAACGTCCTGACGCTCGTGGCTCCGAGTTCGATGGCGGCTGTGCGCGTTGGGGGCGAAGCGTACGGGCTTGCAGTGGGCAATCCGGCTGTCGGCACGCCGGGCGCGGCCTACGTCCAACTGCCGTCTCAGGGCGGGCGCGTCACGGCGGATTCGCCGGGTGCAGGCTACGGCCTCGGGAATGCAGGCGGGTCCACGACAAAGATCACGACCTCCTCAGAGGGCGACCTCGGGGCCGGCAGCGTCACCAGCGCGGCCAATGTGCTGGACGCCGAACTGCTCGGCGGCGTGGTGCGGGCGCACGACATCCGCATCGTCGCCACGGCGGGCGGCGCGCGGCCATCGGCGTCAGTCACGTTCGGCAGCCTGATCGTCGCCGGTATCTCCTACCCGAATCCCCTCCCGAACACGCGGGTCGTCGTACCAAGCGTCGGCATCGTCATCCTCAACGAGCAGCTCGTCGGCGGCGACGGCGCGGGCGTCTCGGCCATCATTGTGCGGGCGGTGCGGCTCCAGATTACTGAGCCGTCCCTGTTCGACCTCCAGCGCGGCACCGAGCTGATCGTGGCGCACGCGGCGGCAGGTGTGCCGGATGTGATTGCCACGCGCATGGTGTCCAGCGGGGCTGGCCCGACGGCGACCCCTGTGCCCTGGGCACCGATCACGAATTACCGGCCGATTGATGTCACGTTGAACGGCAACTACGACAACGATAACTTCGACTTCGGCAACGGCAACAACAACGACAATGGCGCCGGTGCGGGCGCGGGCGCGGGCACCGGCGGTAGTCCGTCCCCTGGCATCGTCATCACGGTCATCGTCGTCACCAACACGCCAACCCCGACGCCCGCGCCGTAGCCCGGGCGTGCCAGTGGCACGCACCAGCCGAATCCGTAGCCCCTGGCTCCCACGCGGATCCAGGGGCTTTCTCGTGTTCGTGCGAGCAGCGCGGCGCGGCGCGGCACGCATGTTGCGCCCGTTCTCCTCGAAACGCTCGCGCAGAAGATCAACACGCCAATTTCTGAAGGAACGGCGAGGACCACATGGAGCCGGAGCACATCGCGGCGCACGTGCGAGAGCGGAGCGGGCTGGATGTCCAGGCCGTGACTCTGGTGCGGTCAAGCACGAACGGGGATCCGTCGCCGTGGGTGTGGGCGGCTATGACGGAGTACGGGCACTTCTGGGCCGTGGAGAACGGCAAGATCATCGAACTGTTCAGGGCCGTGGCACGGCGCACCTCGCCCGACGATCTGCTGGCCTGTCACTCGGCCGTCGAAGCAGCGCGGCGATTCGTACTGCTCCACCCGTCGGCGTCCGCCAGCAATGAGCGGCCGGCCCAGACACCTCCGGTCGTGAACAGCGCAGTGGCGGAGGCCGAGCAGCCGGCCTCCGTGACCGGCGCAATGACGTGCCAGGTGTGCGGGGCCGCGTTTGCCCAACGCCGGCAGCGCAGTTCACTGACTGTTGTGTCGCATCTTTGCGCGCGCTGCCGCCACGCTGAACGTGAGCGACGGCGCTACCAGCAAGATCCAGGCTACAGGGCACGTCGGCTGGCGTACAGCGCCGCACGCTACCGCCAGAGCCAGGGTCCGCCCGGCGACGCTGACTAGACGTCTCATATCTGGTCATCCGAACGCTCCTCTTCCCATCTCACGAATCCTGGGCAGAGGAGCTTCTCGTGTCGAGAATCGGTCCGTATAGGACAGAATGAGCACGTTACGTCTCGTTACAGCCATGATTTTGTACGAACATTCCCGCAATTGGCCATTTCGGGGCTTTTCATGCTGCGCGTAGTCGGCTAGAATGTGCGGCGAACGAGATCCGTCCCCTCTGCCAGGCGGCGAGCGTTTACCGCAGTGGATGACACGCTGCGGGGCGGTCGTCGCCAACAGCGGGCGAGCCTTGTGGCATGGCGACACCAGCGTGTGGTGGCGAACCAGGCGCATCCGGGAGATACCATCCATGGCTGACAGGACCGAGAAGCTCAACCGCCGCACGACTGGCCTGGGCAGCATGCTGTCCGGTTTGCGTGCCCAGGTGGTCGGCACTCGCCGATTCGGCGCGACGCTGCGTGCGGCCCCTCGAATGGTTTTGTTGGCGGCCATCATCTGGGCGCTCACCGGGCCGATTGACCGCGTGCCACTGGCGGCCGGCGCGGCCGGGCCGGGCGGTGCCGCGACGCTGCCAGGTGCAGCGGCTCAGGCCGCGCCCTTCTTCCAGGAAACGGGCTATGCAGTCGCCGAAGGGTCGATTGCGAGCTACTTCGTCGCGCGCGGCGGCGTGCGGACGTTCGGACCGCCGGTGTCCAACCAGTTCCCGCTGCTTGGCTCGAATATCCAGATCTTCCGTGACCATATGTTGAAGATGGAGCCGAACGGCAGCGTCTCGACGGTCAACCTGTTCGCGATGAACGCCATCCCCTTCCGGAACATTGGCGGGCGGATCGTCCCGGAGATCGACCAGGCGTTGCTGGCGACGGCACCGCCCGCAGGCGCGCCGAACTATGCGGCGCAGGTGCAGGCATTCATTCAGACGAACGCGCCCGATACCTGGGAAGGCCTGCCAGTCGGCTTCTATCAGGCGTTTCTGAAGACCGTGTCCTACGAGGATGCGTTCCCGAACGGCGGCGAGCGCGCCCTGCTGCCGGGCTTCGCACACGAAGTCTGGGGCGTTCCGCTGAGTCGGCCGGTGCGCGACGCACAGAACCCCGACTTCGTGCTCCAGCGCTGGGAGCGCGGCGTCATGGTCTGGAGCCGCCAGTCCGGGGCTGTGACGGCAGTGCCTCTGGGTGAGACGTTCAAGGCCGTACTGACCGGACAGGGGCTTGGCCCGGAGCGCACGGCTGCGGCCGCCGGCTCGCCGTTCTTGCTCCAGTTGAACCCCGCTTCTCCGAACGGCATCGCGCGGCCCGCCGACCTGCCGAACACGCTGCTGGCGAATGCCTTTACGCAGGGCAACGCTGCCGTCAATGCGGCACAGCTCGCCGAATCGACTCCCCTCCCCACACTAGCACCGCCAGTTGCGACCCCGGTGCAGCCGCCGCCGCCCGCGAATCCGCCGCCGGCTGCGGCCCCACCCGCAGCGGCTGCCGCTGCGCCGCCGCCCGCAACGCCGACGACCGTTGGGTCGGACCCGTGCTACGGCGACGAGTTGATTACCTACTCGCCGGACCTGCCGCGCTCTGGCAATGAGATGCTGGTTGCTGTGACGTCGTCCCGACCGCATCCGTACGGACGACTTGCGGGCACAGAGAAGACGACGTTCGTCCGTGAGCGCCCAGGGCAGAAGGGGTACGTCTGGGAGTGGACGGTACAGCTGACCTTCGCAGGGAAGCAGGAGTACATCTTCTACGTGGACTCCACGATCCCCTGCAAGAAGCTCGAAGTGCAAGTACGGCAGTCGCTGGCGACGCGGACACCCACCCCGACCAAGACGGCCACGCCGTTCGGCCAGAATAACGGGAATAATAACAACAACGCGAACAACAACAGCAATAACAACGACAACGTGGCTACTGCGCCGCGGATCAACCCTGCCAGCTTCATCGTGGCGGGCGTGAACCAGTACGACTGCAACGCGTTCCAGTCCCAATTCAACGCGCAGGCGGTGTTGCGGCAGGATCCGTCGGATCCAAACCGGCTTGATGCCGAGGATGGTACTGAGGACGGCATCGCCTGTACGAATACGTCATACGGTTCGTATCCGGACGACGATGACTACAACATCGTCAACCGTGTGTACTCGACGGCCACGCCGATCGCGCCAACGGCCACCGCGACGATGCGCCCGTTCACCGCAACTGACTACATCATTTACGTGAGCGGCGTGCCACAGGACGCCTATAGCTGTAACTTCTTCGCCTCGCAGGCGCAAGCGCAGGCGGTCTTGCGCGCCGATCCGCGCGATCCGAACAAGCTCGATACGAATCGCGACGGATATGCTTGTGGTGGTCTTGAAGCTGCCAATGACGGCGTGGGCGGTGGATTCATGCCTGGACCTTTTGACCAGGTGAAAGTGATTCGCCCATAGGTCTGCCGATGGGGCACCGTGGCGGCATGCGGGCGAACCCCACGGTGAGGGTTCATTGGGGAGGGGGGCGGGGCCCGGCCGGGGGGCCCCCCCCAAAGCCAGTTACCCCAAAATTCCCCCCGGCCCCGCGGGGCGCGGGGGCGGGTGGGTTGCGGCCCCCCGA
>JBBQBU010000245.1:0-8393 GCA_038318015.1 Chloroflexota bacterium
GTCGGCGTCCCAGCACACGCCGACGGTCGGATCGTCGGACACAAGCCCGTCGACGTGCAAGGAGAGCGCCGTGACGAGCGTGTCCCGCCGATGGCCATCAAGTGTGAATAGGTTGCCGTGAAGGGCAGCCGCGAGCGCGCCGGCTCGCCGTCCATGATCGCGGTCGTAGCCGTCGTCCACCCGCAGGCAGTCGTGCAGGATGGCGAAGAGCAGGGCGACGACGGGATCGGCACCCGGCGTTTCCTGGGCCAGCAGGCTGCCAAAGGCGGCGACCGTTTGCCAGTGTTGTGGGCCGTGAATGTGCGACTTGGTACAGGTGGAGAATGCCGCAACGGTCCGAACCAGCGCGTCCGGATCGGGGATGGCCTGCTGCAAGGGTGTCATGTCTGCTCGCATGCGTACACTGTGTGCCGCGTGAAGAGTACGGGCCTGAGCGTCAACATGCTACCCTGACGCGCCGCTGCCCGCCCATACGCTTGGCTGGCACCGGTCGCCTGGATAAGGGGGGTGGCAATGCGCGCAAACGCGGTTCGGGAATTGTGGCGGCAGGGGAAGCCGGCGATTGGCTGCTTGCTGACGCTGCACAGTCCGCTGATGGCCGAGGTGATGGGGCACGTCGGGTTTGACTGGCTGGGCGTGGACTTGCAGCACAGTGAGACGAACCTGGCGCAGATTCAGGGGATGTTCCAGGCGGTGAGCAGCACGCCCGCGATGCCGTTCACGCGGGTGGCCGGCAACGACAGCATCCTGATCCAGCGGGTGCTAGATTTGGGGGCGTACGGGATCATCGTGCCGTACGTGCAGACGGTAGCGGAGGCGCAGGCGGCGGTGCGGGCGGCGAAGTACCCTCCGCTGGGTGAGCGTAGCTGGGGGCCGATCCGGGGCGTCCTGTACGGCGGCAGCGACTACTTCGAGCACGCGAACGACGAGACGGTGCTGATCGCGATGCTGGAGACCCGGCAGGCGGTTGAGAACGCTCGCGACATTTTGGCGGTGCCGGGCGTTGACGGCTGCTTTGTGGGGCCGAACGACCTGGGCATCTCGTACGGGCAGCGGCCGGAGCGGGGCGTGTCGCCGGTGGTCGAGGAGGCGATTCAAGCGGTGTTGGCGGCGGCGCAGGCAACGGGCACAGTGGCGGGCATCCAGACCTTCAACGCCGAGGAAGCGGCCATGCGGGCGGCGCAGGGCTTCGGCTTCATCGGGCTGGGCAGCGAGGTACGCCTGGCGACAGCCGCCGCCCGCCGCGAGCTTGCCGCCACGCGCGCCCGCCTCGCCTAACGGCTCGACTCGCTTGCTCAGTGTTTGCCGGTTGGCACGCGCCGCACGTGGAAGGGCAGCATTTTGCCGCCGGCCGTCACGTGCGGGCGTTCCCGGCGGATGGTCAGGGAGTGGGCGCGCTCCAGCAAGGCCGCCTGATAGCGGTCTGCAGCGGTGCCGGCGGCGAGGGCCGCCAGGAAGACGGCGCGGAGCTGCTCGGCGTCGAGTTGACCACAGGCCGGGGCGACATAGAGGGCAAGGCGCAGATTCCCGTCAGGGCCGGCCTCCTCGACCAACTGGTAGTCCAGGGCGGTGCCGCCGAACCTCGACGGCAGCACCTGCTCGATGATCTGCTCGATTTGCGACCGCGCGAAGCTGACGCCTTCGCCACTCAGCTTCTCGAAGCTGCGGATCTCCGAGAGGTGGGTGGTGAGGCCGAGGCTTCCGAGGCCACAGCAGTCGGGGGCGCGGACCTCGCGGCGACCGTAGTCCCCAAGCTCAGCGTTCCACAGCATCTTGATATCGTGTTGGCCCAGGCCCGTCACCAGGAGCGACGGAACGGGCGCGTCAGCGTTGGTGTTCGCGGGGGCATATGGCCGATCAATCAGGGCGAAGCGATCCAGAAACACGTGCCCATCATCCGCTGACGTTGGAGCGGCACACCCCGCTGCGATTGGCCCGGCCTCCATCGTTGAGTAGCGCGTCATCACGCGCGCCCCGGCGGCCTCAAGGTGGCGGCGACGCTCCTCGGTCGTTGGCTCGCCCATCGCGATGACGACGAGTCCGTCGAGCGACAGGCCGGCCTCTTGCGCGGCCAGTGCCACCCGCACGGATGAGCTGACCGGACAGCACAGGACGATGGGGCGTTCGTGCTGGAGGCGACCGGAAAGCCAGCGGGCCATCTCCGCTGCCTCCGCGAGATCGTGATACTGCGGGAGCGGCAGGCATCCGCCGCCGAACCGAACCAGCGCCGCGAGGTAGCGCGCACCGGCCGCGAACCACCAGGGCGACTGTTGCAGGGGGTAAAACCAGCCGACCGTTCGATGACCCAGGCGCGAAACCATCAGCAGCCAGAAGATCGGAGCGGTCATCCAGAAAACGAACGCGGGCTGCTGGACGCCATGCGCATCAAGGGTGACGGCAAAGTCTGAGCCGATCTCGTACCCGAATTCGAGGGACTGCCGCAGCGGCTTGGCCCGCCCACTCGACCCGCCTGTCTGGGACGTGAAGTGCGGAGCGGCCAGTGGGTTGTTGAAATCCGAATCGGTGAACGTGTGGCGGAAGCTGCCGCGCACGACCTCGCGGCGCCCGGTGGTCTCATCGAACGTAACGTACACACCCCGGGCTGCAAGCTGCGACAGCGCGCCCTCGACCCCCTCGCGCTCGACAAGCTGAACGAGATCCCCGTACTCGCACCCGGCATGCTGGAGCAGCGGCAGGTAGGGGCTGGCAGGGTACTCGAAGATGGCCCGCCGGGTAACAGCGAGTAGGCGCGGGCCGCGCTGTTGCAGGCGCAGGCGGATGCGACTTCGGGCCTCATCCAGCGACTCGGTGGCCCGCACGTAGCGGGGCACGTCGCGGGTGAGGCGGGCGGTCATCCAAGCCTGGTCAGCGCCGAGTCGTAGGAGTGCTGGCCCGCCATCGTAGAGGGTACTGAGCATTGGTGGCAGTCCGTCTTCCTCAGGCTTGCGTGTGGCCGCACCTCGGTCCACCTATGGCCCAGCATGCCGCATCATACCGTCCGGCGACAACGGCGCGTGTAAGCCACGATCATCCCTTGCGCCTCTGGCATGCTGTCCCCGCACCCACGAAGGTGAACGAGGACCAGAAGTGTGGGCGACCGCGCGATAGGCTGACCAGATCGTCGTATCATGGTTCGTAGGCTGGTGGCGACACGCCAGCCTAGGGGCTTGCCATGCTGACCCGATTGAAGGTGAACGGCTTCAAGAATCTGGTGGACGTGGATGTCCGCTTCGGGCCGTTCACATGCATCGCTGGGGCGAACGCAGCAGGGAAGTCCAACCTGTTCGACGCGATCAGGTTCCTGTCGCTGCTGGCCGAGAAGCCGCTCGTTGAGGCCGCGCTCGAAGTCATACGCGGGAGCGGCGGCCGGTCGCCTGATATTCGCGGCCTGTTCCACCGCGTCGGTGACCAGTATGTTGATGAAATGTCGTTCGAGGCGGAGATGATCATTCCTGCTGAAGGCGTCGATGACCTCGGCCAGGAAATCAAGTCCGAATCAACGTTCCTGCACTACGAACTGAAGATCGCCTATCGTGGCGATGATCCGCACTTTCCATCGATTCCGCTTTGGATCCTGAGCGAGAAACTAGATTCAAGTTCAAGCGATGATGCTGGGCAAGCAATCCGATTTCCAGTGGGGCGGGAGTGGGCTGACGCAACCCTTCCTGGGAACGGGCAGACCCAAGCTAACATTTTGCACACCAAATCAGAACCGGCTAGGCGACTGAAATGGGTGCTGAGCGTTGATGGCGAGATGGCGGCCGAGCGGGTGGGCGCACCTGTGTTTCGCACCTACCTTGGCTTCCCAGGTGCAAGCCAAAGCCCGACCATCAACTTGGCGCGGCAAGAGATGCGGTCCTGGCGCGTCTTCAATCTTGATCCGGCAGTGATGCGTGAGCCAGATGATTTCACGGCCTCGACGGAGATCGGGAGCGATGGGGCGCACGTTGCGGCGGCGCTCTACTCCGTGGCGCACGCGCCGTCACCTGATGTCCGCGACCCGCTGGAGACTGAATCGGCTGTCTACGCCGGGGTTGCAAATCGCCTGTACCACCTCGTTGACGACGTTCGCGATATCGCCGTCGAGCGCGACGACAAGCGCGAGGAACTGAGCCTACTCGTCACCGGCCGAGATGGCACGCAGCACTCGGCGCGGGCGCTCTCGGACGGGACACTCCGTTTCCTGGCACTGGCCGTGCTTGAGGCGCAGGAGCAGCCAGGCGTGGTCTGCATCGAGGAGCCTGAGAACGGAATTCATCCCGGCCGCATCCCGGCGCTGCTAGATTTGCTCCAGGCTATCGCGATGGACACCGCGTACCCCATCGAGCCGGGCAACCCGCTGCGGCAGGTCATCATCAGCACGCACTCGCCGTCAATAGTCGCCCGTGTCCCTGGTGACAGTATTGTCGTGGCGGAACTGCGCAGCACGGTCAACGATGGCAAGCACTTCAAGCGCGCGCACTTCGGGGGGCTGTCCGGAACCTGGCGCGTCAGCGAGGGTCAGGGGGGCGTTGCTCTTGCGACGCTCCTGGCTTATCTGAACCCGGAGGGGTATCGGCCACTTCCCGAGCCAGTCGATCAGACTGGCCCAGAGGCGCGGCGTCGGATTCTGGATCGCGCGGACGTTCGCGATCTGCTCTCACCGACGCCGGTCGATGGCTGATCTCCTCTTCACGCTCGTTGGGGAAGGCTCGACGGACGCGGCGCTCGTGCCAGTCGTCGTGTGGCTTCTCAAGGCGCATCTCCCCGGACTCGCCGTTGAAGGCTATTGCGCAAACGAGGGCGACTTGCCTTCAGCACGTGATTTGCCCGGACGGGTCGTTGATGCGTACAAGGCGCAACGATGCCATGTCTTGTTCGTACACAGGGATGCCGACACTGTGGGGCGTGCCGCTCGCGTTCGGGAGATCGAGAACGCCGTCGAGGCAGCCCGACGACGATTCGCCATCCTGATTCCGGTCCTCCCCGTGGTTCCCATCCAGGAACTTGAAGCGTGGCTTCTGTGCCGGGAGTTCGAGCCGGCTTTGCGCCGTGCGGCAGGCAAACCGCAAGGCCGCATCGCGCTCAATCTACCGCCTTTGAGCCGAATCGAGCGCCTTACAGCTACGAAGGAGCAGCTACAGCGGGTGCTTCGGACCGCCAGCGAGCAGTCCGGCCGCCGAATACAACAGGTGGACTCGATCCGTCCGGCCGACATAGCACGCTATATTGACGACTTCTCGCCACTCAGGCAGTTGCCGGCGTTCCAGGCGTTCGAGGCCGATGTGAAGCGAGTGATAAGTTGTCAGGGCTGGCCCGGAAGCCTCCCGGACCAACCCTGAACGGCCCGCGACGCGGGCGGGTTACGCCGGCCGGATGGCCGTCGTGCCCGCCGTTGGGGTGGTGGTGGGGGCGCGGTGGAAGGCCAGTTTGCCGCCCTCCGCGTCCGCCACGATGGTGTCGCCGTCCTTGAAGTCGCCGCGCAGCAGCGCCATCGCCAGCGGCTGCACGATCTCCCGCTGAATTGTGCGCTTCAGCGGGCGCGCGCCGTAGACTGGGTCGTACCCCTCGCGGGCCAACAACTCCTGGCCCGTCACCGTCAACTCAAACTCGATCTTGCGCTCGGCCAGCCGCTTGCGGAGGCCGCCTAGCTGAATCCCCACAATCGAACTGATCTGCTCCAATCCGAGTGCGTGGAAGATCACGATCTCGTCGATGCGGTTCAGTAGCTCGGGGCGGAAATGGTCGCGCACCGCGTCCATCACCCGCTCATGCACCTGCTCCGCAGACGGCGGCGCGGCAAGGACCGGCACCCCATTCTCTGTGCGGAACCGTTGCCCAAGCTGATAGGCGTCGCTGCCCAGGTTCGAGGTCATGATGACGATGGTGTTGCGGAAATCCACCGTCCGGCCCTGCGAGTCGGTCAGGCGACCGTCGTCCAGCAACTGCAACAGCACGTTCAGGACTTCCGGGTGCGCCTTCTCCACCTCGTCAAACAGCACCACTGAGTACGGCCGCCGGCGCACCGCCTCCGTCAACTGGCCCGCCTCGTCGTAGCCGATGTAGCCCGGAGGCGCGCCGATCAGCCGCGAGACGGTGTGCTTCTCCTGGTACTCCGACATGTCGATGCGGACCAGCGCGTGTTCGTCGTCAAACAGGAACTCTGCCAGGGCACGGGCCGTTTCGGTCTTGCCGACGCCGGTCGGGCCGAGGAACAGGAAGCTGCCGAGCGGCCGGTCGGGGTCTTGCAGGCCGGCGCGGGCCGCCCGGACGGCGTTCGCTACCGCAACCACCGCCTCGTCCTGGCCCACCACCCGCTCGCGCAAGCGATCTTCCATCTGGATCAGCTTTTCGATTTCGCCCTGCATCAGCCGCGTGGCGGGGATGCCCGACCAGCGGCTCACCACGTCGGCGATGTCCTGCTCGTCCACTTCCTCCTTGACCAGCGCGCGGCCGTCCTGGCTGCGCTCGCGCTGGGAGTCGGTGGCGGCCAGCAAGTCGCGCTCTAGCTGCGACGTCTCGTACTTCAGGCGCGCGGCCGTCTCCCAGTCCGCGCGTAGGGTCGCCTGCTCGATGCTGTTGCGGGCGGCGTCCAGCTTCTCCTGGATCTGGCCGACTTTGTTCAGTTCATCAAGCTCGCGCTGCCAACGCGCCTCAAGCTCGGCGGCCTGCTCCTTCAGATTCGCAAGCTCCTGCTCGATGCGGCCCAGGCGGTCGCGCGAGGCCGGGTCTTGCTCCTTGCGTAGCCCCTCCCGCTCGATCTCCAACTGCATGATGCGACGGCGCACCTCGTCAAGCTCGGCCGGCATGCTCGTCGCCTCGACGCGCAGCTTCGCCGCCGCCTCATCCACGAGGTCAATCGCCTTGTCGGGCAGGAAGCGGTCGCCGATGTACCGGTTGGAGAGGACCGCCGCCGCCACCAGCGCCGCGTCCTTGATGCGGACCTTGTGGTGCTGCTCGTACCGCTCGCGCAGACCGCGCAGAATGCTGATGGTGTCCTCGACGGTCGGCTCGCCCACGAAGACGGGCTGGAACCGCCGTTCAAGGGCCGGGTCTTTCTCGATGTGCTTCCGGTACTCGTCCAGCGTAGTCGCGCCGATGCAGTGCAACTCGCCGCGCGCCAGCATCGGCTTCAGCATGTTCGAGGCGTCCATCGCGCCCTCGGCCGCGCCGGCCCCGACGACGGTGTGTAGCTCGTCGATGAACAGGATGATCTGTCCGGCCGAGTCGGTGACTTCCTTGAGGACGGACTTCAGCCGCTCCTCGAACTCGCCACGATACTTTGCGCCGGCGACCATCGCGCCCAGGTCGAGCGAAACGACCTTCTTCTCTTTCAGCCCTTCAGGCACGTCGCCACGAGCGATCCGCTGAGCCAGCCCTTCGACAATCGCCGTCTTGCCGACGCCCGGCTCGCCAATCAGCACCGGATTGTTCTTGGTGCGGCGGCTCAGTACCTGGACGATGCGGCGCACTTCCTCGTCGCGCCCGATCACCGGGTCCAGCTTGCCGGTGCGGGCCAACTCGGTCAGGTCGCGCCCGTACCGCTCAAGCGACTGGTAGGTGCTCTCCGGGCTCTGCGAGGTGACGCGCTGGCCGCCCCGGACCTGCTGTAGCGCCTGATAGACCTTGTCGTGGCTGACGCCAGCAGCGCGCAGCAACTGGCCGGCCTTGCCCCCGGACTTGCCTGCACCCGCGTCGTCGGTGAGGGCCAGCAGGAAGTGCTCGGTGGACGTATAGTCGTCCTTGAGCCGCTCGGCCTCAGACTGGGCCGCGTTCAGGATGGCCAGGAACGGGTTCGAGACGTGCACCTGGGTCGGGTTCGCCACGCGGGGCAGCGCGGCGATCGCACTATCGACCTGCTGGAGCAGCGGCTTCGGCTGCACGCCAAGCTTGTCGAGGACGGCAGGCACGACGCCCCCCTCCTGCGAGATCAGCGCTGAGAGCAGATGCTCCGGCTCCAAAAGGGAGTTCTGGCGCTCTTCGGCCAGCCGCTGGGCGGTGACGACGGCCTCCTGGGCCTTTTCGGTGAGCTTCTGCGCGTTGAATGCCACGGCGGACCTCCTCGAAGCGCGGAACCAGTCGGCAGGCAGCGCTCCACCAGGGGGAAGAGTCGAAGTAGGGTTGATAAGAGTGTATCAAGGTTGATGACGGATTATTGTTAGTTCTGTGTTAGCAGTGCATCAGCGTTCCGTTGGAGATGCCGCCGTCGGTGTGGAGTCCAGGCAGCCGGCCTCGGCCGCAGTCGGAGGGGCGGCGGCGTATCGCCGAGCCGCACTAGGCATCTTGACCCGAGTCGTGGTGGGCGAGGGTGACGTGCGGATCGTGGCCGTCGTGGGGAGCGGGGTCCACATGCACGATGACGCTGGCCAGCTTCGGAACTGCGTGCAGCATGGCGTGGCGCGCCTCCTCCGCCA
>JBBQBU010000246.1:0-8354 GCA_038318015.1 Chloroflexota bacterium
ACGGCACCGCGAGAATGGTCCTCGGTGCGGACGCGGCGCGTGCTTGTCACGTGCGTCTGGCCGTGGCGACAGCGATGTCGCCGCTTTGAGGGTGGGGCGCGTGAGTCAGGGCCGATAGGGAGTGCAGCCGCTGGTTGTCCGAAGTGAGGCGGCGGGCGGTGCCGCTACGGCCAGTTCAGCGCCGGCCAGGTCAGCGACGCCAGGCCCTTCGCCGTCCCCTGGCCGGCTGGCAGTTCTGGTCCCAGGGCTGGTGCTGGTGCTCGGGCTGTCGCTGCTGGCCCAGGTGATCGCCGTCGCTCAGGAGCGCCTGTTCGGCCGCCCGTGGATCGAGGGGCTGGTGCTGGCCCTGTTGCTTGGTGTGGCCGTCGGCAACATCTGGCCGGACCTGCATCGGTTCCAGGCCGGCGCGGCGTATGCTGGCAAGCAGGTGCTTGAATTCGCGGTTGTCCTGCTCGGCGCGGGCATCAACGTGGCGGCCCTGATCGCCACCGGGCCGCGCCTTGCCTTGCTGATCGTCGTCGGCGTCGTCACGGTCCTGGTGCTCGGGTTCCTGGTCGGGCGGGCGCTGGGCCTCGGGCCGCGCCTCGCGCTGCTGGTCGCCACCGGCAACGCGATCTGCGGGAACTCGGCCATCGCGGCCGTCGCACCCGTTATCAAGGCCTCACGCGCGGAGGTGACGGCGGCCATCGCACTGACGGCGCTGCTCGGCGTGACGCTCGTGCTGGCCCTGCCCCTGCTGATCCCGCTCGCCGGGCTGTCGTTCTACCAGTACGGCGTGGTAGCCGGCATGGGCGTCTACGCGGTGCCCCAGGTGCTGGCGGCAGCGTTCCCGGTCAGCGAACTGAGCGGCGACATCGCGACGACGGTCAAGCTCGGTCGGGTGATGCTGTTGGGGCCGGTCGTGCTGATGGTCGGGCTGATCGCGTCGGTGGTTGGCTCCCGCGACGCCGGCGTCAAGCCGAAGTGGCAGACGTTCCTGCCGTGGTTCCTGATCGGGTTCGCGCTGCTGGCGACGTTGCGGATCGCTGGCCTGCTGCCGGAGCCGGTGGCGCAAGGAGCGAGAACGGTCGGCGGCTGGCTGACTATCGCGGCGATGGCCGGCCTCGGCCTCGGCGTCCGCTTCTCGGCGATCCGGGCGGTCGGCCCGAAGGTCGCGCTGGCGGTCATCATCTCGCTTGCCATCCTGATTAGCCTGACGCTGCTGCTAATCCGCGTGCTCGGCATCGACGGCTAGCCAATGCTCGGGCGTTGCAACGCGACGCCCGTACACCCCTCATCTCTCATCTACCAGCCGGCACCGTAGTCCCGGCGCTCGGCGTCGTCGGTGCAGGTGGGGCAGGCCACGCTCTGAAGTTGTGGCACGTAGCCCCAATCGTCCAGCCACGCCACCCCGCCTCGAAAGTCCCAGCCGGCTTCCTGCACGATGTACGGTCGCTCGCAGAAGCGACAGTGCGGCAAACACTGGACGTGAAACAGCATCGAACCGATGCCGACGCCCGGCTCGGTGACTTCCTGTCCGCAGACAGCACAGACATCAAACATGATGGTTGCTCGCGAGACGGTGCCGGCGGGAGGCCAAACGACGCACGAGGCAGCCGCCTGACCTCCCGACAGCTTACCGACCGGCCTTGATCTCCTTGACGGCAGCGGTGGCGGCCACCATCAGAATGCGAGCCTCGGCGGCCAGCGAGATCATCGACGCGCCGGCGTCGTGCCAGCGCCGCGCCTGGGCCGTGGAACCGACCATCAGGCCCGAGCCGATGCCGTTCTTCTTGGCGGCGGCGATGACCTTCTCGACGTTCGCCGCGAACTCCGGCGACGGGTCATCCAGCTTTGCGCCGATGCCCATCATGCCGGTCAGATCCTGCGGGCCGACGAAGGCGCAGTCCACGCCCGGCACTGCCAGAATCGCGTCAGCGTTGTCACACGACTCCGGCGTCTCGATCTGGATGCAGACGAAGATTTCGTCGTTGGCGCGCGAGAAGTAGGTGGCAGAGTCCGTTCCCCAGGCCGGGCCGTTGCGGCCACCGGCGAAGCTGCGGATGCCGTCCGGCGGGTACTTGCAGGAGCGGACGACGGCGGCGGCCTGCTCGGGCGTCGTCACCATCGGCGCGATGATGCCCATCGCGCCCAGGTCGAGCGCCCGCTTGATGTTCTCGTCAGTCGCACTCGGAATCCGCACCCACGGCGCGCAGCCCTGCGCCCCTACCACGGCGACCATCGCCATCGCCGTTTCCCAGTTCGTCGGCGCGTGCTCCAGGTCGATGGTCAGCCAGTCGAAGCCGGCCGTCGCCATCTGCTCGGCCGCGATGACGCTGGCGAAACTGAGCCAGGTGCCGATGGTCGGCTCGCCCCGGCGGATCTTCTGCTTGACAACATTCTGCTTCATCATCCGCTCCGTTACGACACTGTGCTTGAACGTCGTGTGCGCGTCAGAACTGTAGCCCGCCCACAGCCCTGTGCGTCAGGTTGGTATCAGGTTCTGGCGAGAATCGCGTCATCTGCGAAACCCCGGCCCCGGTGTACACGTTGACATAGCGAGCGCGGAGGCCGTCGAATCGGCCGGCCATCCGCACGCCAGGGTGCGCCACGACGATGTGCGCCCGGCAACACGAGGACGAAGCGTGACCCGTTTCGCATCACTGATGATTCGCTGTGCCCTGCTGCTCGCGACCTTTTTCGCCGTTGTCCCCCCCGCGCCGGTTGCGGCGCAGCAGGCCGACGCACGGATGTTCCCGCAGACCGGCTACCGCATTAGTGACGACGCATTTTGGACGTATTTCCGGCGGCGGGGTGGCGTCCGAACGTTCGGCTACCCCGTCTCCAACACCTTCACGCTCCAGGGTTTCCGGGTTCAGGTGTTCCAGCGGGCCATGCTCCAGTTACAGCCGACCGGCGCGGTCAGCATCACGAACGTCCTCGACGCGGGCCTTCTGCCGTACACGACCATCAACGGCTCGAACTTCCCGGCGGCAGACCCCGAAGTCACCAATCGGCAGCCCCAGGTGGGCGAGGCTGACTACCACCAGAAAGCGTTGCAGTTCGTCCGCGACAACGCCCCTGACACCTGGCAGGGCATGCCGGTCAAGTTCCTACAGACATTCTCGGGGTCTGTACGCGCTGATGAGGCGTTCCCCGAGGGCGGCGGCAGCGCCGGTCTCCTGCTCGGCTTCAATCTCGAAGTGTGGGGACTTCCGACCTCGAAGCCGACGGCCGACCCGAGCAACGGCAACTTCGTGTACCAGCGGTTCCAGCGCGGCATCATGCACTACGACGCTGCCTGCACCTGCACGCAAGGCCTCCTGCTGGCCGACTACCTGAAGTCGGTCCTGACGCTCCAGAATCTGCCGCCCGACCTCGCGGCGCAGGCCCAGCGCAGTCCGTTCTACGGGCAGGTGGACCCGAGCAAGCCCGGCTGGCTGCGACGTCCCGGCGACTTGCCGGCATCTGATCTCACCAACTCGTTCACGGGCGTTGTGGCCGCTCTCAGCGATACCGGTCCGAACACACTCCCACTCGGAGCGACGCCGTCCAGCCTGACGCCAATACCGTCCCCCCCGCCCGCGCCGTCGCCCGCTCCCGGCACGCCGTCACCCGCCCCGACCCCGGCCCCCGCAGACTCGCCGACGTCGTCCACGCCCGCGGCTCCCGGCAAGGGCACGGTCTTTGTGGATGCCGGGCACGGTGGCAAAGAGATCGGTGCCAGCTACAGGTTCCCGGACGGTGTCCAACTGGTTGAGAAGCACCTGAACCTGAAGGTGGCGACGCGCCTCGCCGCCCTCCTCAACGAGGCCGGCATCGGCACGGTGGTCAGCCGCACGGTGGACGCCCAGGTGAACGGCACCCGCGACTTGAACAACGACGGCAAGATCAACCTGACCGACGACCTCCAGGCGCGCGTAGACGCGGCCAACACCGCGAAAGCCGATCTGCTGATTTCGGTCCACTTCAACGGGATTGACGACCCATCGAAGCGCGGTACGCAGACGTTCTACTCGGAGGGGCGACAGTTCACGGCGCGCAATGTCGCCCTGGCCCAACTGGTCCAGGCGGCACTCATGCGGAACATCCAGGGAGCTGGTTACCAGACTGCCGATCGCGGCGCGACGACCGACACGCGCATCCTGGGGGCCGGCAGCCACTACTACCTGCTTGGTCCAGAAAGCCCGACCATCCGTCGCCAGAGCGAAATGCCGGGCATCATCGGCGAAGCACTGTTTGTCACCAGCCCCGAGGATGCCGGCGCGATCCGCCAGGAGAAGGTGCTAGAGGGCATTGCGCGGGGCTACTTCGAGGCGGTCAAGTCGTACTTCGAGCAGTACCCGCCATAGTTCGCACCGTTCAATCCAAAGCTGACGGCCCGCGTCCCGGCTGGGGCGCGGGCCTCTTGGTGCCCAACTGGGTGCCCAGCGTTCAGGAGAGGTTGGCGTCGCCGATGCAGGAATGTTGCTGCGACGATGCGTCTCCCCCTCTCCCGCTTGCGGGAGAGGGGGCTGGGGGGTGAGGGCCGTACGCCTCGCCTAGACCTCGGTGACGACCGACAGGATCATCGGCCGGCGGCGAATGCGCTCGTAGATGAAGCCGCTGAGCACCTCGCGGATCTTGCCGACCAGGAATCCATAGCTCGGTTCCGGCCGCAGGACCTTCTTGAGCGCATCGATGAGCGTGTCGCGCGCTTCCTCCAGGATGGCGTCCTGGCGCGGATCGACGATGCCGCGCGAGATCAGGTCAGGGCCACCGATCAGTTCGCCGGTCTCGCGGTCGATCACGATGGCAGCGATCAGCACGCCGTCGCCGGCCAGCCGCTTGCGGTCGCGCAGCACCACGCTTGTGACATCGCCAACCGTCAGGCCGTCCACCAGCATCGAGCCGGACGGAACGGTGCCGTTGACGGCCATCTTCTCGTCCGAGATGTCGATGACCTCGCCAATATCGGCGATCACGATATTCTCGGCCGGGATGCCGGCCCGGACGGCTAGCTCCTTGTACAGCACCAGCATCCGGTACTCGCCGTGGATCGGCACACAGTACTTGGGCCGCAACAGGTTGAGCATGTGCGTCAGTTCGTCCTGGCTGCAGTGGCCCGAGACGTGCACGCCCTCGTTGATCGCTCGGTAGATGACCTTCGCACCGCGGCGATAGAGGTTGTCGATGGCCTTCGCCACCGTCTCCTCATTGCCGGGGATCGGGCCGGCGCTGAAGATGACCGTATCCTCAGGGATGATCCGCACATTCGGATGGTCGCCCATCGCCATGCGGCTGAGGACAGCGGTCGGCTCGCCCTGGCTGCCCGTGGCCAGCACAACCAGCTTGTTCGCCGGGATGTTGCCGCTATCACGTAGGTCGATCATCACGCCGTCCGGCGCGCCGAGATAGCCGATCTCGCCGGCCACCTTCATGTTCTGGTCCATGCTGCGGCCGGCTATGGCGACCCGCCGCCCTAGCTTGTGAGCGATGTGGACGACCTGCCGGAGCCGAGCCAGGTTCGATGCGAATGTCGTCACGATGACGCGCCCGGCCGCGTCCCTGATGAGCTGTTCCAGGTTTTCGCTGACCGTCGATTCGGAGCCGGTCCAGCCGGGATTCTCGACGCGCACACAGTCCGAGAAGATCGCCAACATGCCTTCGTCGCCGAGGCGGCGCAGGGAGGCTTCGTCGGTCTTCACACCGTCAACCGGGTTCTTGTCGAACTTGTAGTCGCCAGTGTGGAACACCGAGCCGGCCGGCGTCTTGATGGCGAACCCGACCGAACCGGGCACGCTGTGGTTAACGTAGACCGGTTCGATGATGAACGGGTCCAGGTTGATGATGTCGCCCGGCTCGAACTCGATCAGCTTGACGCGGTCCATCTGGCGATGCTCGCGCAGTTTCGTCTGGATCAGCCCGAGCGTCATCTTGGTGCCGTAGATCGGAATCGGGTCGGCCCGGTCCATCTGCATGACCAGGAAGGGGATCGCGCCGATGTGGTCCTCGTGGCCATGTGTGACGATGATCGCCTTGAGGTCGTCGGCGGCCTCAATGACGTAGCCGAAGTCGGGAATGACGAGATCAATTCCCAGCAGTTCCGCTTCGGGGAACTTCACCCCGGCATCCACCATGATCATCTGGTCGTCGTATTCGAACAGCGTGCAGTTCTTGCCAACTTCACCCACGCCGCCGAGCAGGATCGCGCGTAGAGCTTGATCCACTGTGCCTCCTTGTCTGTCACCCGAGATTGAACTATGCGGCTGTCCGTGCGACAAGCCGTGCTAGAATCCAGCTATGCGATGCCCGTTTTGTTCGTCTCGTGATACCCGCGTTTTGGACAAACGCGATGTTGAAGACGTGTCCATGACGCGCCGTCGGCGCGAGTGCCAGCAGTGCAGCGGCAGGTTCACGACATTCGAGCGGCCCGAAATCACGACCCTCATGATTGTGAAGAAAGATGGTCGCCGGCAGCCGTTCAATCGCGAGAAGCTCCGCGCGAGCATTCAGACAGCATGCACGAAGCGGCCCATCAGTGCCGAGACGATTGAACGAATGGTAGACCAGATTGAGAGTGCCCTCCGAAAACGAGACGGCCTTGAGGTGCAGAGCAGCGTCGTTGGGGATCATGTGATCGACCGTCTGCGCGCGCTGGATCAGGTCGCATATATTCGCTTCGCCTCAGTGTACAGGGCTTTCGCCGACATCTCGTCATTTGAGGACGAACTTCGCAAGCTCATCAAAAGTTAGCATGGCGTCGTACTGAGTATGACGGGCCACGACGATCTGCGGCACGCGCCGGATGATGCTATTGAACCGTCGCAGTTGTCCGCGACGCACGCTCGCGGTCCGGACATGCCGATGACGCCTGGTTCCGGCGACCTGGCGGCGGCGCGTGAACCTGTCGGCCAGCGCATCGCCTTGATTGTGATTGGCCTGGGGCTGGTCGGGGCGGCGCTTGGCGGCGGCTGGTTCGTGGCCGACGCGCGCCTCGGGATCAGTGCGGGCGCGGGACTGGGCGGCGTCGTGCTGGTGCTGGCGGCTGCGGTGTTGCTGATTGTCGGGTTGCTGCTGGTGGTCGGCGGGCTGGGCTACTACGTCTTCGCTCCGGCGTTCGCGGGGCTGGCCGCCGCCCGCCGCGATGTCGGCTCACACCGTCTCGTAGTCGCCGCTACGCTGCTGATTGTGCTGCTGGCGAACATTGGCCCGCTGATCTACACGGCGGTCTTCGGCGTCGGCGGCATCTGCTCGGTTAGCGGCTTCACCACTGCGGCGCTGTCGGTTGATGTCGCGCTGGTGGGCGTGGCGTATCTTCGTTTCATCCGGCCGGGCCTCCTGACTGCCGCCGACCTCGGCCTGGACCCGTCGCGACTGCGCAAGAACGTACTGCTCGGCCTGGGCGTCGGCGTGGCGGTGCTAGTCGCCAGCGCGTCGATTCAGGCGGCCATGAAGGCGCTCGGGGTCGAACAGACCCAGCTCGTGGACCTGCAGTGCATCCGCGACTTCCCGCTGGCCGGTTTCCTGGTCGTGGTGTTCGCGGGTGGCGTGCTGGCCCCCATCGCTGAGGAATTGTACTTTCGGGGCTTCGTCTTCCGGAGCTATCTCCAGACGAAACGTCCGGCGGTCGCGTATATCGCCACTTCATTGCTGTTTGCCATGCTCCACCTGAATCTGCCGGCGCTGCTGCCCATCCTGGTGATGAGTCTGATTTTTTGCTTCGCATACCGCCGGACGGGCAGCATCGTCCCGAGTGTCGTGGGGCACGGGCTGAACAACACGGCCGCGTTCGCTATCCTCTACTTCACGAATGCGCCGATCTAGCGTCAGTGAGCCGGTAGCCTCGGTGCACGCTGGCCGAAACCGGCCGGTCACGTCTGGGAGGACGACGATGGATCTGCCACGTATGCCGCTTCCGCGCATGGCGCGGGTCCGCCAGCAGTTGCCCGACGAGCACGTGCAGGATGTCGCGGGGGCGGTCAATGCGGCGCTGGCCGAGGGCGGGCTGTCAACGCGGGTGCGGCCAGGGCAGCGCATCGCGATTACGGCCGGCAGCCGGGGCATCGCCAATATCGCCACGGTCATCGCGACCGTCGTCGCGGAATTGCGGGCGGTGGGTGCCGAGCCGTTCGTGGTGCCGGCGATGGGCAGCCACGGCGGCGCGACCGTTGAAGGGCAGCGGGCGGTGTTGGCCGAATACGGCATCACCGAGGCCGAGGTCGGCGCGCCGGTCCTGGCGACGATGGACACGGCAGTCGTCGGGCACCTGGACGACGGGACGGCCTGCTACATGGACCGCCACGCCTGGGAGGCTGACGGAGTGGTCGTGGTCGGGCGGGTGAAGGCGCATACGGCCTTTCGCAGCGACATCGAGAGCGGCCTTTGCAAAATGC